>CAUUUJ010000009.1:0-23232 GCA_963548315.1 uncultured Candidatus Saccharibacteria bacterium
CGATTATTGTGCCGGCGGGCGCTGAGCATAATGTGATAAATACTGGCGAAGAGCCACTTAAGCTCTACACGATTTATAGTCCAGCACATCACAAAGATGGAATCGTTCGGGCGACTCGCGAAGAAGCGGAGGCTAACGAAGAAGATTTTGACGGTGTAACTACCGAATAAGCTGTCGCCAAAGGAGAAAGTTCCTGCTAATTATGTCTCACAAAGGATCAATCGCCGACGAGATGTTTAGTTCATTCGGACGGGCGATTTTTCGTGGAATTGCATGTGTCATATCGCTAGTTTTTAGGATTGTACCACAGAAGGACCGCGTGCGGGTGATTGTTTATCGTGATGATGGTGATATTTTGCTGGTCAAAAATCGTTTTAGTCGCCAAAAGTGGGCTCTACCAGGAGGCGGGGTGAAGCATAATGAGAGTAATGAACAGGCTGCCGTTAGAGAAACCTTGGAAGAAGTTGGATTAAGGGTGCATAATCTGCGATATCTCGGAAAAGCTAATTCTCATGAATCATATGCCAAATTTTCAGTTCGAGTTTTTGTGGCGCACGCGTCTGATTATGACATAAAATGCAACTTTGAAATAATGGAAGCCCGGTGGCTTAATATAGATCATCTTCCTAAAGAATACACTTTACTAACTAACGCTTTATGACATAATTGTAATATGGAGAATATATTTGATATTATTGAGAAAAGTAACAATTAATTTACTTTATCAGTGTTGATAATATAGTAAAATTGATTAACATAAGAAGGTGTTTTATGAAGTATGAAGATATTAGATTAAATGTTTCAAATGATACTATTAGTGATTATAAAGTATTCAAAGGAATAAAATTATATTCTGAAATGTTTAAAGCAGAAGATGGGAAAAAACTCATTAATAAAAGAGTGTTTGTAACTCCAAAAAGAAATTATGTATATTATGAAAGGGCAGATATAAATTGGAATTATTGGTCAGATAAAACAAAATATGATTCGAGTTTTGATTTAAGTGATAAAAATCATAATATAATATTTGAAGTAACATCTGAATTGGATGATTTCTCGAAATACTTAGATGAAGAAGTAATCAAAAAAATTATAATGAAAGAAAAAAGAGAAGAGATAGTAGAAGTACTAGATATTTGAGACTGTGTAAAATTCTGTGTATAGAAACCTCCTGATTATGGTTAAGAAAAACTGATCAGGAGGAATTTTTATGCCATAAGAAAGCGATCAGAAATAAAATCTCTAAGATGTTAATTGAAGGATATGAAAATGCATTAGTTTTAAATAAAATGTTAAAAGAATTTAGAAATAATTGAGAATAAACATCCGCCCATATACGAGGCTTGTGGATTTGCCGCCACGCCTGGATTTTGCTAGAAAGTGGCATCCGCGTTTGTTGGCTCAAATGCCGAATGTGCGATTGATTATATTGGTTGGGTCTTATGCTCAGAAATACTATTTGAATCATCGCGCTGAACGTAACTTAACGGCAACCGTATCTAATTTCGATGCATATTTACCAGATTATTTTCCGTTGGTTCATCCATCGCCGCTTAACATTGGCTGGCGTAAGCGTAATCCGTGGTTTGAAATAGATGTTGTGCCGGTTTTGCAATCTATAGTTAGGGAGTCGTTGTTGTAGTGCGACTCTGCTTTTATGTATAATATGAGTATGAACGATCGACAGATTGCCCAGCTTGAAATAGTAAAGACTAAAGTTCGTCAGTTGCTGGGTGGCGACACTTCGGGGCATGCTGATGATCATGTTGAGCGAGTGGCATTGCTGGCAGAGCGTTTCGCTAACGAATGCAACGAATCAGTGAATCTGCAAGAAGTGCTGTTGACAGCTTGGCTGCATGATGTTGATGATTATAAATTAGTCGGTAAAACGCAGGCGGAAAAATTGACGAACGCGGTAAATATTATGGCGCAGGCAGAGATAGCTGATGATTTAAGTCGGGTTGTGCTGGAAAATATTGCGGCGATTGGTTATAGCAAACGGCTGAACGGCAAGCAGCCGCAGCGGCTGGCGGGGAAATTAGCGTCTGACGCTGATATGTGTGATGCTATTGGTGCGGTCGGCATTGAGCGGGCGTTGACTTATGCTTGTCATCACGGCGGTCGGATTTTTGATCCTAAAGTCTGGCCGAATGTCAATTTGGCGGCGCACGAATATAACGCTGATGGCAATACGCATGACACTGACGGATTTATCAATCACTTCTTTGAGAAGCTGTTGAAATTGAAAGGTTTGATGTTGACTGAACCGGGGCGAATAGAAGCGGAGAATCGTCATCAAATTATGGTTGATTTTCTTCGCGCCTATTTCCGCGAGAAGAATGCGCCCGAGTGGAGTGAGTTTTTGGAGGAATATTTACGTAGTGTCGAATAAATATTGAAGAATGGTTAGCTTTCGCTTTTTATTGATCTGATCAATAATTTGTAGTTATATAAAATTATGACAAAGTATAAAATTGAACGGATTTATGAGTTAACCGCGTCGGACGATAGTTATCGTGTGCTGGTTGATCGATTGTGGCCACGCGGAATTAGCAAAGAACGAGCTGCATTGGACGAGTGGAATAAAGAAATTGCCCCGACCGATGAATTACGTAAATGGTTTAATCACGATCCAGAAAAATTCCCGGAATTTTCTCGCTGTTATATGAAGGAGCTGGATAATAATCCTGCGGCTGCCGAGGCGAAGAATAATTGGAACAAACAGTCTGCAGTTACGCTGCTATATGGCGCCAAAGATACGGAACACAATCAGGCGATAGTTCTCAAAAAGTGGTTGGAAGATTAGTCAATCGCTAAAAGAATGCTTGCATAATTGGCGTATTTAGATTGTAATATATTTAATGAATCAAGCACTGCAAGCCAAGCTGAAAACTTTGCCGCGAACGCCCGGTGTTTATTTTCATAAGTCGGCGAGCGGCGAGGTAATTTATGTCGGCAAGGCGGCGGTTCTTAAAAATCGCGTACGTCAGTATTTTCAAGATTCGCGCGGGCGAGACAATAAAACTATGGCGCTGGTGGCGGAGATTTTTGATACTGATTGGATTGAAACTGAGAGTGAGGTTGATGCGCTATTTTTGGAAAGCGAGATGATCAAGCGATATATGCCGCGATACAACGTTCTGCTGCGCGACGACAAGTCTCAGATGTACGTTCGGATTGATATGAAAAGCGATTGGCCGACGGTCAGTTTTACGCGGAATCCTGCCGATGATGGTGCAGATTATTTTGGTCCATTCTATAATGGTTTTGCGTTAAAAAAGGCATTGCGTTATTTGAGGCGAATTTTTCCATATCTCACTCACCAAAGACGCCCCGGGCAATCAAAGTTGGATGAGGATTTGGGCTTAAGCCCGAAGATAAGTGATGGTTCGGACGCGTATAAAGCCAGTTTGCGTAAATTGATAAGTTATATTAAGGGAAATCGCAAGGCTATTGCTGTGGAGTTGGAGCGTGACATGAAAACGGCTGCAGGACTTCACGATTTTGAGCGGGCGGCGAGTCTGAGGAATAAGTTGCGCGCCATGCAAGAGCTTCAGCGACGCGTTATGTTTGGCGATAAGGAATTTTTGGATATTTCAAAAGATAAGGCGCTGGCTGATTTAGCAAAACTACTTGGCTTGAAAAATATTCCAGTGCGAATTGAGGGTTATGATATTTCGCATATGAGCGGACGCCAAGTCGTGGCGAGTATGGTAGTTTTTACGAATGGTGCGAGCGATCGTGCGGAATATCGCAAATTTAAGGTTAGCGAAAAAAATGACGACACTGGAAATATGTACGAGGTGATTTTTAGGCGACTTGGTGAGCGAAATATCAAAAGCTGGGGCTGTCCAGATTTGTTGTTGATTGACGGTGGAAAAGGCCAACTTTCGGCGGCGATTAAGGCAAGGGATGAGCGTGGAATTAAATTGCCGATTATTAGTATCGCTAAGCGCGAGGAAGAAATTATTATTCATAAAACTGGTTCGCAAATTGACGTAACGCGCATTGAAGAGTTGCAAAAATCTATTCATCAGGATATCGCTATTCACGAAGACGATGATGTGTATGTGGTGAATTTGCATCCCACTCAGCGCAACGCCGGATCTCATTCAAAAAATCTACGAGGCTCTGCTATTGATGACGGTTCCAGCCGGGACAATTTTACAAAAAGTTCTATTGCGACGATAGACATTGTCAAGCTTTTCCAGCGGATTCGTGACGAATCGCACCGATTTGCTGTGAGCTATCATACGGCGTTGAAGCGTCAAAATCAGACGAAAAACCAACTTGAGGAAATTCCGGGGATTGGTCCAAAGACGCGTGCGAAATTGTTGAGGAAATTTGGCAGTGTGAAAAAAATCATTGAGGCGGATTATGCGGAATTGCAGGCGGAAGTTGGCACGAAAAAGGCGAATTTGATTAAGCACTTATCTTAAAATCAAGCATTCAATCGACAATAAAGCATAAATTATATATAATAAGACTAATGAAAAGACAATTTGCGACGTTTTTGATTCGGCTGATTCTTAACTCGGTAGGTATTTGGGTTGCGGTGCGGCTGCTTGGAAACGAAACTCCGGGTACAACCTCTGCGTGGACATTTATGATGGCTGGGCTGATATTTTCGGTAGTGAATAGCGTATTGAAACCAATTGTTACAATTCTAGCCCTGCCAGCAATTCTATTGACACTAGGACTGTTTACCTTAATCGTGAACGGCTTTATGGTTTATATCTCGCTCGCTTTGGCGCCAGGGATTTCTATGACTTTTGCGCATTCAATTATTGCCGGGATTATATTGAGTTTGGTAAACTATATTATAAGTAGCGCGCTGGTTTTGCAGCGGGAAGAAAAGGAGTAATATGTCAATTGATACAATTTTACCGTACGTGACGCTTGGATCTGCCGTACTGATGATTATCGCAATTTTGTTGCAACAACGAGGCGCAAGCTTAGGTGCAGGATTCGGCTCGTCTGGGGAATTATTCACTACTCGTCGCGGATTTGATAAAAACTTGTTTGATGTAACTATTGTTTTTGCGGTGATTTTTGTGCTATCGATTTTGGCAAGTATGATTTTGCCGGGATTGCAAAAATAGGAGAATAGATTTGAGCTCGGATAATTCGTCATGGAATCGTTTTGCGCGGCTAAAAGTTTCCAGTAAAGATGTCAATAAGCGTCTGCGTAAGATTGAAAAGGGAAGCTTGCGCCATGCGCATAAATTCGTGACATCCAGGTTAGATCGTTTGTCTAATGTGCGACGTCGGGTTTCTGTTTGGATTATTCTAGTATTGGTGATGATTGGCGCCAGTGCGGTGCAGTGGCATATTTCTCGCAATTCTTTCACGACAATGGTGTACACTTCTGGCGGATCATATTCTGAGGGTGTATTGGGTCCTTTGGAAAATCTAAATCCGATTTTCGCAAAAACCAATGCTGAAAAATCCGCCGCAAAATTGCTATTTTCAAGTTTGTATCGATATGACTCAACGGGCAATATAAAGGCTGACATGTCGGATAGTATCAGCGTGAACGATAAAGAAACTGAATATACGGTTAAGCTGAAGAAGGGCTTGAAGTGGTCAGACGGGCAAGATTTAACGGCGGACGATGTAATTTTTACATTGAAGCTATTAGCGAATCCAGAAGTTGGAGCTGAAATATCAGGCTGGAAATCTATAAAATTCGAGAAAGTGTCTGACGATTCGGTGAAGTTTATTCTGCCGTCGTCATATTCGCCGTTTGTCCACGCTTTGACATTCCCGATTATTCCTAAGCATATATTAAAAGATGTTAAGCCGTCGAATTTACGTGAACATGATTTTAATAAATCGCCTATATCCAGCGGTCCGTTTGCCTTTAGGTTGCTGCAGAACGTAACGAGCGATGGTAGTAAAAAAGTGCTATATCTGCAGTCTAATAGCAATTATTATGGCAGCACACCTAAGTTAGAGCGATTCCAGTTGTATGCGTATCCGACGCAGGATGATATTGCGAAAAGTTTGCGTACGCGAGAAATTACAGGAACTCCAGAATTGATTTATAACGATCAATCCGCCGAGGTAAAATCTATGTATGCCGCAGAAGCGCATTCTTTGAATAACGGAGTTTACGCACTGTTTAACAACAATAGTCAGTTCTTGCGATCAAAAGCTGTTCGCCAAGCTTTGTCGCTCAGTGTCGACACATCCAAGCTGCGCCAATCTTTGTCATTGTCTACAGAGGAATTATCTGGTCCAACGCTCAACAAATTCCTGGGAAAGAGTTCGAACTCGTCTAGTTATGACGTCAAGAAAGCGAAATCTCTACTCGACGTTGAGGGCTGGAAGAATGTAAATAATGTTCGCCAGAAGGGAAATGATAAATTAAAGCTCAACGTGGTTGTTTTGAAGAATAGCAATTACGAAAAGGTCGCCAGGTACTTGGCTCAAGTTTGGTATGACGAGCTAAATATAGAATCGGATATTAAAGTTGTCGATCCGAACGATGCTACTCAAAATATTCTTCAGACAGTTTTGCAGCCGCGCAATTTTGACGTGCTGGTTTACGAGCTTTCCTTGGGTGGCGACCCCGATGTTTACGCCTATTGGCATTCTTCGCAGGCAACCAACAATGGTTTGAATTTCTCCAATTACAATAATGCGATAGCGGACGATGCTTTGGAGAGCGGTCGATCTAAAATCTCGGCAAAGCAACGCGCTGATCGTTACGCGAAATTTACTGCCACTTGGCAAGCAGACGTCCCGGCAATTGCCTTGTATCAACCGAAGTTTGACTATATCCATATTCGGAACGTTAAGGCTCTCGACGCAAGCACTGAAGTTGTCAATCCCGTCGATCGCTATGTCGATGTTCAATATTGGGCGACAGAGAAAAAGTCCGTTTACAAAACCCCGTAATCGGGTATAATGGTAAGTGGTTATGCGGGCGTGGCGGAATTGGTAGACGCGCTAGCTTGAGGGGCTAGTGAGCATTGCGCTCGTGGAAGTTCAAGTCTTCTCGCTCGCACCAAATATATTGTAACTATTAGACGATCTGTTTGTGATATGTTTTGTAAAATCTGATATAATAAAAGCGGTGGCGCGTTGGCGGAGCGGTTACGCAGAGGTCTGCAAAACCTTTTAGACGAGTTCGACTCTCGTACGTGCCTCCAATTTTTTGATGAATAGTCCTGAGTATTGGGCTATTTTTTATTTTGTGAAATTGTACAATTTACTTAGCGAATATAGTATAATATAAGTAGTCTGGCGCGCGGGCGTCTAGATTGTATATAAATAAGCGCGAGTGGCGGAATTGGTAGACGCGAGGGACTTAAAATCCCTTGACCAAAAGTCGTGCGGGTTCGATTCCCGCCTTGCGCACCAAATTCATAAAGAAAATAAGATCGAATAAGAAAGGGATAAAATAAGAAATGAGTCCATTGGTAATTGTACTTATTGTTACAGTGGTAGTTTTATTAGTACTCGTAGGAGTTGTAATCGGTGCGTACAATGGTTTAGTAGTGCTACGCAACCGCGTAGAAGAAGCATGGAGCGACATTACTGTTCAGTTAAAGCGCCGAACTGATTTGATTCCAAATTTGGTCAACTCAGTAAAAGGCTACGCTACACACGAAAAAGAAGTGTTTGAGAAGGTCGCAGAAGCTCGCTCAGCAATTATGAATGCTGGTAGCGTGGCTGAAACCGCTAAGGCTGAAAATGCTTTGGAAGGCGCTTTGAAGAGCTTATTTGCTGTATCTGAGGCTTACCCAGAATTGAAAGCAAACCAGAACTTCTTGCAATTGCAACAAGAATTGGTTGACACTGAGGATAAGATCCAAGCAGCTCGCCGATTCTACAACGGTGGCGTTCGCGACCTGAATACGAAGATTCAGACTTTCCCAACAAATATCATCGCAGGAATGTTTGGCTTCCAGGCTAAGGAATTCTTCGACGTTGAGGACCGTGCAAGTGTCGAAAATCCAGTTGAAGTAAAGTTCTAATTGAACCTTGAAATGAAAATCGCTCGCCTATTTTTAGCGGGCGATTTTTGATATAATTAACATATGTACAATGCAGTTTCTCAAAATAAACGCAACACAATATTAATTATGTCTGTGTTTGTGATAATTATTGGAATTATCGGTCTGTTTATTGGAGCGGCAACTGATAGCTATTCACTGGCGCTCATCATTTTTATATGTGCGATATTATATGCTTGGTTGCAGTATTTTATAGCTGGCAAGTTGGCTATGATGATGACTGGCGCTCAGGAAATTAGTAAAAATGACGCTCCTGAACTTTGGCGAGTGGTGGAAAATTTGTCTATCGCCTCTGGCATGCCGATGCCGAAAATCTATATTATCGATGATCCAGCTCCAAACGCTTTTGCTACTGGTCGCGATCCGAATCATGCAATTGTTGGTGCGACTACTGGGCTTTTGGATATTATGGACAAGCGTGAGCTGGAGGCTGTTATGGCGCATGAAATGAGCCACGTGCGAAATTACGACATTCGCGTGAGTATGATTGCTTTTGGTTTGGTTAGTGCGATTGGACTGTTTGCGGATTTGGCACTTAGAATGATGTTTTATAGCGACGACCGCGACAGAGATATTAATCCTATCATCTACGCTTTCGGGTTGATTGTGGGCATATTGGCGCCGCTTTTGGCAACGATAACCCAGCTGGCAGTCAGTAGGCAGCGTGAATATCTGGCGGATGCTTCGGGTGTACTATTGACGCGAGACACTGAAGGATTAGCAAGCGCGCTGGAAAAATTACGTCAATACGGCAGACCAATGCAAAAACAAAGTTCTTCCACTGCCAATTTGTTCATGAATAATCCTTTGAAACCCGGATTTTTCTCGAAACTATTTAGTACTCATCCACCTCTAGAAGACAGAATTGCAAGGTTGAGAAATAACGCAACAAAGATGTAATTATGGCAACGAAAACCTCCAAAAAACGAGTAACCAAGAACCCTAAGAAGTCAAATATTGATCATAAAAAAGGTGTATGGCCTGGTATTAAGCGTGACTTTAGCAAATTGAATCAGCAGCGGCGTAATTTTCTGCAGCGTCGCCCTCATCGCAGTTTTAGACTAACTAAGCGACGAGATTACCAACGAGATCTTAAAATTCCAGGATATTGGTCGCTGACTAGCGAAGCTTGCCGTCTAGTGTGGCGAAATAAGAAGACTTTTCTGGCGTTAATCATTGTTATGTCGATATTGACGTTTGCCTTAGCCAGCGTCATGTCGCAAGATACATACCAACAACTTAAAGACGTGATGAATCAGGCTGAGTCGAATGGATTCGGCGGAATTTATACAACAATTAGCCTATTCTCTGGCGTTGCGGTTAGCTATATTTCTGGTAGCGGAACGGCTGGTGGAAATGTTCAGCAAGCGGCGGGAATTTTTCTGGGACTATTAACTTGGCTGTCATCCGTTTGGCTAACGCGAGCTATTTTAATTGGTAAAAAACCGAAAATGCGCGATGGCTTGTATAGCTCTGGGTCGCCCATAATTGCGCTAATAATTGTCATTGGGGTTTTCTTGATTCAAATGGTGCCGGCGGCAGTGGCGGTGATTATTTATAGCGCGCTTAATGCTTCGGGAGTGTTAAATCAAACGCCGATTCTGATGGCGGCTGGCGGTGCGGCGATTCTAATAGTGGCGATGTCTGTCTATTGGGCGACTTCTACAGTTTTTGCGATGATCATCGTAACGTTGCCGGGGATGTATCCGTTTCATGCGTTGCGTCTGTCGGGCGATATTGTGACGGGTCGAAGACTAAGGATTTTGCTGAGATTTGCGTGGGCTGTTGTTTTGTCTGTGCTTTTGTGGGCGGTAGTTCTGATTCCGGTGATTCTGCTTGACGGCGCGCTTAAGGGATGGATTAGTGGTATTGATTGGCTACCAATTGTCCCAACAACTGGCTTGATTTTACTTTACGTAACGATAATTATGATTTCTATATATGTCTATTTGTTCTACAGGAAGGTGGTTGAAAGTGACACCAAAAAAACCAAGAATTGACGAAATCAAAGACCTGTTAAATCGTTATAGCTACGAATACTACACCTTGGACAAACCGAGTGTGAGCGATGCGGTTTATGATAGCCTGATGGATGAGCTGAAGAAAATTGAATCGGATCATCCGGAACTGATTACTGTCGATAGTCCTACGCAGCGAGTTGGAAATAAGTTGCTCGACGGTTTTCAAAAAGTAGAGCACGTGCGTCGAATGGTCAGTTTGAATGACGTTTTCAATAAAAGTGAGGTTGAGGCGTGGATTGAGCGAACTGATAAATTGATACCAGGTCAGCGACATGAATTTTTTACGGATATAAAAATGGATGGCTTGGCGTGCGCGTTGATTTATGTCGACGGCGTATTGTCGCAAGCTGTGACACGTGGTGATAGTTTTGTTGGCGAAGATGTAACGAATAATGTTCGGACCATTAAAAACGTACCGCTTCGTCTGCGTAAAGCGGCGGGTTTTGAGAATTTTTTACATGGTCGGACAGAGATTCGTGGCGAAATTGTCATGTTGAAACGGGATTTTGAGGAGCTTAATAAAAAGCAGGAATCTCTAGGGTTGCCTACATTTGCTAATCCGCGCAATTTGGCTGCGGGGACAATTCGTCAATTAGATCCTGCGCTGGTAGCGGCGCGCCCGTTGCATTTTCGCGGATATGATGTGATTCGCGATGATAGCTCGGAAGTTCCGACGAATAGTTTTGCCTACGAGGCTTTGACGGCACTGGGGATTTCTTGTAATCAGCAGGCTAGCGTTTTTGACAATTTGTCCGACGTGATGAAATTTGTCGACGAATGGAGCGATAAGCGTCATGATTTGCCGTTTAATACGGACGGGCTGGTTGTTAAGATTAACGATCGAGAGATATATGATAATCTCGGGATGGTGGGCAAAAATCCGCGTGGGGCGGTGGCTTATAAATATGCGGCTGAAGAAGCTACGACGATTGTTCGGGATATAGTCATTTCTATTGGGCGAACTGGCGCGGCGACTCCGGTGGCTGTGTTTGATCCAGTAGTGGTGGCGGGGACTACGGTGCAGCACGCCAGTTTGCATAACGCCGATGAAATTGAGCGTTTGGATATTCGGCGAGGCGACACTGTGGTGATTTTTAAAGCTGGCGATATTATTCCGCAAGTTGAGAGTGTCTTGAGGGAATTGCGACCTGCAGATTCTGAGCCAATTGATTATGAAGCAGAATTAAAACGGCAATATCCGGAGTTGGAATTTGTGCGTCCGGAAGGTGAAGCTGTTTATCGGGTTAAGGGTTCTAGTGGTCCGCTGATTTTGAAGCGAGCTCTGGCGCACTTCGCGTCTAAGGGTGTGCTTGATATTGATACGCTTGGCGAAAAGAACGTGGAAGTTTTAATTGACAATGGTTTGGTCGGCGATCTGGCGGATATTTTCACACTCACTAAGGACGATTTGTTGAAGTTGGATCGGTTTGCTGATATTTCTGCGCAAAAGTTAATCTCGGCAATTGCTGATAAAAAAAGTCCAGAATTAGAGCGATTTTTGTACGGTCTGGGAATCCGTCATATTGGCGCGCAAACGGCGATTGATCTGACGAATCATTTTGAGAGTATGGAAAATTTGGCGAAAGCGACGATTGATGATTTGCGACAAGTTGATGGCGTGGGTGAAATTGTCGCCGAATCTGTAGTGGCGTGGTTTGCTGATGAGGATAATGTAAAATTGCTCAATAAATTCACCGAACTAGGTGTCGTTCCTCAGTTCAATAAAAAGGTTGGCGGTTTGAGTGGAAAAAGTTTTGTCGTCACGGGTACTCTGAAATCTATGGGACGCGACGCTGCCGCGGACAAAATTCGTAATCTCGGTGGAGTTTTTCAAACTGCAGTTTCTAAAGACACGACATATTTAGTGGCTGGTGGTAAGGTTGGTGCTAGTAAATTGAAAAAGGCTGAGCAATACGGCACAAAAATCATTGACGAAGAAGAGCTGTTGAGGATGATAGAAAACGCGGGATGAATTAATGTATAATTTGCGCATGGATAAGATTAAAAAACCGAGACTCTATTGTTTTTCTCCAGCGGTAATGTTGGCGACGTTGACAATTGAAATTATTCTGGCGATATATACTTTTTGGAAATACAAATTGAATGCTGTGACGAAGATTGTGATCATGCTGTTGATTTGTTTAGCGCTGTTTCAATGGGCTGAATATAACGTTTGTGAAGGTGCGATTCTTCTGGATAATCTCGGCTGGGCTAAACTTGGCTATATTGCAATTACTATGCTTCCGCCCCTGGGTATTAATTTGATATATGAAATTTCTGGCGATAAGAGGCGATGGATTCCTGTACTTGGCTACACTTTTGCCGCAATGTTTATTAGTTATTTTCTATTGGAGGCTAACGGAATTAAGTCTGGGGCTTGCTTGGGTAATTATGTGATTTTTGAAAATCAGCCGGGCGTCGGAATGTGGTATGGTTTGTATTATTACGGCCTATTATTTGCAGCAATTGCTTATGCGTATGTTAGGAGTAAAACCTCCAGCAAACATATTCGGCGTTCTCTAGGTTCGTTGATTGTGGGATATGTTCTATTTATGGCGCCTACTACGTTTGTCAATATCATCGATCCATCGACTATTATCGGAATTCCGTCAATTATGTGTGGATTTGCAGTTTTGATGGCGGTAGTTTTAGTTGGGAAAGTTTTGCCAGAATATGTAAATGAGAAATGATGCTTGTGTTTTTTTGGGCGATAATGCATAATTAAACATGAGCTGGTACGCATAGGGGCATTCTCCTATGCTTGCCAATTGAAAGACAAACACATATTCAAATATGCCCCGGGTGGGCGCGTAGCAGCTCTTCTATAATGCTTATGGTATGATATAGTTATGGTTACTGTTTCAAAAAAGAGGGAAGAAAAACTAGCAAAATTAGTGCGAGAATTTTTTGCTGTTCATCCAGAAGTGAAGCTTGTGGCGATAACTGGTAGCGCTGGAAAGGCTAGTGCGAAAATAGCTATCGGTACTGTTTTGGCGCAGCAATTTGATATTCAACTTCGCAATGAAGAGCCGAAAACGAAAGCTGATGTTTTCCTTCAAATGATGGGCGTGAAGATGCCTGAAAAAGGTCTTTTCAAATGGTGGAAGGTGATGCGCGCCGTAAAGAAGAGGATTAAGGCTGAAAAACCGGAAGTTCAAGTGATTGTTCAGGAATTTAATCCAAAGGAACTTGGCTATAACGATTGGTTTAAGGCTTACGTTGTGCCGGATATTACGGTTGTAACTTCTGTGACAAATGGTCGAATGCAGGTTGAATATTCCTTGGAGGAAGTGGCGAATGAGATGATTTCGCTGGCGAATTTCTCACGAATGGCGATGATAAATCGTGATGATATTGACGGGCGTTTTGCTAGTTTTTTGACGAATCCTAATATCACTACGTACGGAAGTGATCCAGTGGCGGAGTATAATTTTGACGATCGTAATTTTTCTCTGAAAGATGGACATCACGGCTTTATTATGTCGCCAGAAAATCCTAACGGATTAGAGGTCAATGTTAAGCTAATTGGCGAGCATAATATTCGTCCAGCGATTGTGGCGGCGGCTATTGGTTATGCGTTTGGTGAAACTGAGGAGAATATAAAAAAGGGTATAGAGAATTTACGTCCACTGCCTGGCAGGATGAATTTGCTGAAGGGCGCGGACAATACTTGGTTGATTGATGATAGTTATAGTTCGACGCCGCTGACTGCCTTAGCTGCTTTACAGTCTTTATATCGAATTGAGACTCCGCAGCGAATTGCTGTACTTGGCAACATGAATGGCTTAAAGGGAATTTTCGAACAAGCTCACGCTGAACTTGGTTCGCACTGTAGTCCGGATTTGTTGGATTGGGTTGTGACGGTTGGTGAGAAAGCTAATCAATATTTAGCGCCAGCTGCGCGCCAAAGAGGCTGTCAGGTGAAGGAGTGTAAGAATGCTATCGAGGCTGGGTCTTTCGTGCGCGACAAATTGAAATCTGAAGGCGTTGCCCTGTTTAAGGGTTCAAGCGGCGGCGTATGGCTAGAGGAATCTATAAAAATCAACCTTCATAGCACTGAGGACGATAAATACTTAGTCAGGCAAACGCCGGAGTGGATTGCTAGGAAAAACCAATTTTTCTCACAATTTAAAGATTAATGTGATATATTAAATTCAAGATATATAAAACAAGGGGGAATTATGGATCAAGGTAATCAACCTGCACCGCAGCCGCAATATAACGGCGTACCGATGCAACCAAAAAAGAAGAAAACGGGATTGATAATTGGCATAGTGCTGGGAGTTATAGCTCTTATTGCTATTATTTCTGCTGTGTTAGTTTATTTCTTGTGGTGGCAGAATCCAGAAAAGATGGTTACGGACGCTGTGTCTAATGCTATTATGGCAAAGAAGATGACTGCCGACGGTAAGGTAGTTATTGACATGCGCGACCAAGGAAAAATAGAGCTAAACGTAAAGACTGCTACTGAGTCGGGAAAATCAAAGGCGAATATTGACGCTAAGCTTAATATCAAAGGGGTCGAAAAGAGTATTCCACTAGATGGTGATATGGTTCTTGGTGATGACGGGACGATATACGTGAAGATAAATAATTTTAAGGATTTGTATGGCACTTTGCTTGAAATAGTTATGGAGTCTTCTTCTGGCGGCAAGGCATCAAGGGCTCAAATAGAAACTTACCGTGATCAGACTTTGAGAAAGATGAGCTCTGAGATAGATAAAATGAGCAATACATGGATGAAGATTTCTCCAGATGAAATCGGTAGCGAATACAAGTGTGGAATTAACGCTCTGAAGAAAATTCAAAGTGACGAAAGTGTCCGCAAGGAAGTAGCTCAACTTTATCAAAAGAATAGTTTCTTCACTATAAAAGACTCAAAGATCAGCGATCGTAATGGTGGACGTGGTTTTGAACTAAAGGGTGATAACAGTAAATTGTCGAAATTTAACGATGAGTTTAAAAATTCATCAGCAGGCAAGGCGCTCAGTAAGTGTGGAAAATCTAATAGCTACAAGAGCAGTGAATCATCATCTATCGACACGGCTTCATTGAAGGTGTGGGTTGATAGGTCATCTCATGAACTGAAAGCCTTGGAATTGAAAGGTGATGGCAAGAAGGCTTCTGTAGAAATTTCATTTGACATTAATATGAACAAGTCTGAGGAAATTAAGGCGCCGTCGGACGCTGAAAGCTTGAAAGAGTTTGTAGAAGGTTTTATGAGCGGATATTCGAGCGGATTGTCATCAACCTCGACTAGACGATAGCTTAATTGCTTAATAATAATCCCGTTCGTAATGAGCGGGATTATTTGCTATAATTACAGATATGAGACGCTATAATCCGACAGAAATTGAACAAAAATGGCAAAACAAATGGGAGACTGACGGTACTTACGCGGTTGATTTTAATGACACGACCCGACCTAAATACTACAGTTTGAGCATGCTTCCGGGGATTACGGGGGCGGGAATTCACATTGGACATGGTCGTACTTTTCAATTTGCTGACATCAAGGCACGATTCAAGCGTCAGCAGGGCTATAATGTCTATCATCCAATCGGCTGGGACAGCTTTGGTTTGCCGGTTGAAAATTACGCTATTAAAGTTGGAAAAACGCCGCGTGTAGCGCATGATGAGGCGAAGGTTCATTTTAAGGAGCAATTGAAGCGACTTGGGTTTAGTTATGATTGGACGAAGGAGATTTCTACAGCCGACCCGGAATATTACAAATGGACTCAGTGGATTTTTACGCAATTATACAAGCACGATTTGGCATATCAAAAAGAGCAGCCGCAATGGTGGTGCGAAACTGATAACACAGTGCTTGCTAACGAACAGGTTGAAGGTGGCAAATGTTGGCGCTGCGGTAATCCTGTGACCAAGCGCAATCTTAAGCAGTGGTTCTTCCGAATTACGGCGTATGCAGATGAAATTTTAGAGGCAACCGATGCGCTTGATTGGACGGAAATGGTTAAAACCATGCAGAAAAATTGGATTGGTCGGTCGGTCGGCGCGGAAGTTGAGTTTGCGGTTAGCGGTCAAGATTCCAAGATTACAGTTTTCACAACTCGTCCTGACACGTTATTTGGTGCGACGTATGTAGCTTTGGCGCCGGAGCATCCTCTGATTCCTCAGTTGGTCAATTATGATACGCGCGAAAAGGTTGAAGCGTATATCCAAGCTTCGCAACAAAAATCCGATGTTGAACGTCAAGAGAATAAAGAGAAAACAGGCGTATTTACTGGCAGTTATGTCATAAACCCAGTTAATGGTCAAAAATTGCCGATTTGGGTGGCGGATTATGTTTTGGGTGGCTATGGAACCGGCGCGGTTATGGCGGTGCCAGCGCACGACGAGCGCGATTTTGCGTTTGCCGAGAAATTTGACTTGCCGATTATCCAGGTTATTGATAAGCCTGAGCATTCAGCCGATGCCGGCTGTTATTCTGGTGAGGGTGAGTTGATAAATTCCGGACAGTTCAACGGGACCAGGAGCGAGGATGCTCGCGAGCAAATTGTTGCGTGGCTGGAGCAGCAGAATTCTGGGCGAAGCAAAACCACGTATAAAATGCGCGATTGGTTGATTTCTCGTCAGCGCTATTGGGGCGCTCCGATTCCAATTGTTCATGTTGATGGTCGTGCACCAATTGCCGTGGCCGATGAATGCTTGCCGGTGATTTTGCCAGAGGTGGAGAACTTTAAGCCAACGGGCGGTAATACTTCCGTTTTAGCCCAGATTGATGATTGGGTGCACGTCTGGGTGGATGTTGAAACTGGAAAAACTGTGCCGATTACGGAAAATAAGCCTGACGGCGATAATTGGGTAGAAGGTCGACGCGAGACCGATACGTTGGATGGTTATGCTTGCTCTAGCTGGTATTTCTTGCGATATCTCGACCCTCACAATGATAATGAAGCATGGAATCCTGAGAGAATTAACCATTGGATGCCGGTTGATTATTACAATGGCGCCGACCACGCCGTGGCTCACTTGCTATACAGTCGTTTTTGGATGCGATTTTTCTATAAGCTCGGTCTCGTTCCGACCCCAGAACCTTTCAAGCGAATGATGTACAATGCATACATTATGGCACCAGACGGTCAGAAAATGTCCAAGTCTAAGGGTAATGTTATTGATCCGATGGAGATTATGGATAGCGGATATGGCGCTGATGCGTTGCGAGTTTACGAAATGTTCATTGCGCCTTATGATATGGATGCGCCATGGGATCCTCGTGGTGTTCCGGGGACTTATCGATTCTTAAATCGAGCATGGAATTTGGTTCAGGAGTTCGTTGATAAGAATAACGATCCAAGTGATTCTCCTGAGATGGATGAAAAAACAACCCAAGAATTATTGCGATTAACTCATTTGACGATTAAAAAAGTTACTCGCGATATTGAAGATGAGAAGTTTAATACAGCCGTGGCTTCGATGATGGAAATGGTCAATGGTCTATATAAGATAAAAGAGTCGTGCGGAATTGGCATGTCGGATGAGTGGCGATTTGCGTTAGAAAGTTTGATTCAGATTTTGGCGCCTTTTGCTCCGCATATCACAGAAGAATTGTGGCGTGAAATGGGTCATGACGATACGGTTCACGTTGGTCACTGGCCGAAGTGGGACGAAAAATATCTAAAGAGCGATACGATGACTATTATAGTTCAAGTGAACGGCAAGCTTCGTGCGAAACTTGAACTGCCGAGTGATATGGACAATCAGGATGTTGAAGCGGCAGCCCTAGCTGACGAAAATGTCCAGAAATTCACAAACAATAAACCACCTAAAAAGATGGTTTATATTCCAGGTAGATTAGTTAATATCGTTACCTAAGCTGATTTAGCGTGTCATTCTTACGACTGCCATATCTCGGTTACCGTCGTTATCTATGTCTCTAACGACAACTGTAACTTTATCGCCCTTCTGCGTTGTCGCTGACGATGAAGGCTCTTCTCCTTGTTCTTTATTGAAGCCGTATACTATCCGCGTACTCGTTAGAACGCTTTCTCCTAGGTGATTCATTTCGTTTTGGCTGAAGTTGTTCTCCTCGGCTAGTTTGGTGGTTTCTCTAACTATATTTCCGCCTTCTTCTATAGTGAACGTCTCCACTACTGCATCATCAGGCAAGTCTGCCGTTCCTTCTCTGTAGTCATCTACAAACCGAGCGATCTCTTCTTGCGTACTAGGTTTTTGCTCGGGCATATTGGCTTGTCTTGCTACATACGCGAGAGTGCCGCCAGCTATTAGGGAGAGGGCCAGAGCTATCCTTCCTAACTTTTTAGGAGATTCTGTTGTCGTTGTTTTATTTTTAGATTCTACTCTATTTGGTAATAGTTCTTTACTCATGTTTCATATATTAACATAACCAATACAAAAAGTCAATACTATCGTCTAATTTTCAGATAAGCTCTTGAGATTGTCCAATAAAAAAGGTATAATGGTACGTAAGTTTTATGACAACCTAAAAGAGGAGAATAAATTATGGCACAACCTAAGAAACAGAGTAGCCCACGTAAAACTGGTCTTCGTCGCAGCCACTTGGTATTAAAATTGGCACGTCGCGTTAACGCAACTTCACCAGTTAAGGTGAAGACAACCAAGCGTGAAACTGGTAAAACAACAAAATAATAATTACGAACAGGACGCTTAGTAATGGCATCAAACCGTCATTTGGGACGAATTGTCGCACTGCAAACACTTTATGAACATGAATTTCGCAAAGAGGTTGGCGATAGCGATGTTGATTATAAGACTATTTTAAAGCGTAATTTGGCTGAATATAAATCATCGGTTGACGATATTGAATTTATTGATAATTTGATCAGCGGCATACTTTCGACACAGAGTCAATTGGATGAGAAATTGCAGCCATTGGCGCCAGAATGGCCAATTAGTCAGTTGCCGCGAATTGATCGGGCGGTACTTAGAATTGGTTTATATGAATTGCTATATTGTGCAGATACCGTTCCGCCGAAAGTGGTGATTAACGAAGCGGTAGAATTAGCAAAAGCGTTCGGTTCGGATAACTCGGGTAAGTTTGTGAATGGCGTGCTTGGCACGGCACTCCGTACTCTCGTGGAGGAGTCCGACAGTGAGAACAAGCAACTTTGATAAGATAAAAAAATATTTTGGTGGCAGCAAGAAACCATTGATTCAGGAAATTGTACGTGAGCCAACCGCTGGTGGCGTGATTTTTCGTCGCAATAAAAAGGGCGAGGCGGAATTTTTGCTATATCAAGACGCTCGTGACCGCTGGACAATTCCGAAAGGGCATATTGAGCCAGGTGAAACAGCTCAAGTAACGGCTCGTAGGGAAATTGGCGAAGAAACTGGGCTGAAGAAAATTGAACTTCACGGCTGGCTGGGCAAGGTGAATTTTCGTTATCGTCGAATCGATAAATTGGTATTGATGACAACGCAAGTTTATCTAGTTAAGGCGCTGGATCCTAATGAGAAACTTCAAAAGGAGGAATGGATGAATGGTCTTAAATGGTTTAGTTTTCATGAGGCGCTGGATGAAGTTGAATATGAAGATATTGGCAAGCTGATTCTTTTGGCAATGAAACGAATTAGACAGGAGAACTTATAAATGAACGGAATGAACACTGCGCCATATCAAGATTTTGCGCGCGAAAAATTGGGTTTTGAATTTACGAATTTGGATTTGCTAATTACAGCTTTGACTCACCGTAGCTATGTGAATGAGCATCGAAAATCCGTTCATCACCATAATGAGCGCTTGGAATTCTTAGGTGATGCGGTTTTGGAATTGGCGGTAACGGAATATTTGTTTACGCATTTTTCTGAGCCAGAGGGAATTTTGACTGCTTGGCGGGCGGCTTTGGTGCGAACGGAAAGTATTGGTGATGCTGGTGACAAGTTGGGCTATGGTCCGCTGATTCGTATGTCAAAGGGTGAGAAGAACGGCTCGGAGCGAGCGCATTTACAGATTTTGGCTAACGCGTTTGAGGCGGTAATCGGCGCGATTTATTTGGAGCGTGGCTTTGACGATGCTCGCGATTTTATTCACAAGCATATAATTGTTAAGTTGGATGGAATTTTGGAGTCTGGCAGTTGGCGCGATCCGAAGTCGTATTTACAGGAGATTTCTCAGCGAGTTGACAATCAAACGCCGGTGTACAAAGTCCTGAGTGAAGAAGGTCCAGACCACGATAAAGTCTTTACCCTTGGGGTTTTTGTTGGTGATAATATGATGGGACGAGGCATTGGTCCGTCTAAGCAAGTTGCCCAACAGCAAGCCGCTCGTGCTGCAATTGCTAAATATAAAGAATCTGGCGAGAAATAATTAAAGTTTGCACGGCGTAAACTGCTCGTGTATAATGAAAATACAGTTTAATTCCAGGAGGAGGGGCAGAATGTCAACAATAGATCAGCAGTTTGTAGAATATACTGTAAAGGCGTTGGTTGGACATCCAGAGGACGTCGTAGTAGACCGAACGATTGATGAAAAGGGCGTTTTACTAACATTGACAGTTAATCCAGCGGATTTGGGTCGAGTTATTGGTAAGCGCGGCAGTACGGCGCAGAGTTTGCGCACGCTTCTGCGAGCCTTGGGCGCAAAGAATGACGCTAGATATAATTTGAAGATCGTTAACAATGATGGTTTTTCTGGTGAGCGTGAGAGTAATAGCTATAACGATCATGCTTCTGTGGATAACTCAACAGATGAAACTGTGGAAAATAAATCATCTTACGCAGAAAACACCAGAAAAGAGCTTGCAGAACTCGACGATCTTGATATATAATTAAAACCAGTTCAAGCACAGACATTATGCGAGAACAGCTCTATGCGAGACAATGGGTAACCATTGAGAGCCTTATTTGTGCTAAAAAACCGTCCTTACTGGGGCGGTTTTTTGGTGGGGTAAGATTCTCGAGTGTTGACATGACTGTCCAGGTGTGGTATATATGTATCAGCTTCTGCTCAGCCGAGTAGGAGTAGGTCTATTCAGGAAGGAGGGCTACGTAAAATGTTGTTCACAGAAAAGCAGATACGTAGTTACTTTGATGGTGTTGAGTTGATTTCACATGAATCAACTCAGTTCGATATTACAAACAGTGAGCGCCGCAAGCGCTCACATATATCTCTCGGGGATTATACCCGAGTTGACAATTCTGACGGAGCCATCTCCGTCAGAATTAGGGGGCTCCTTATGCCCTACCAGGGGTACGAGATCCCCGTCTTCGAAGGACCACCGTGGGAGGTAAGCCACTGTATTGACGCAATAACTCTAGGTGATAGGGAGTGTACCCTTAAAGGGGAGGGGATCACTATTTATGTAGGCCCCCGCACACACTTAGGGGGAGTGACAGAGCCCTACTCGGGAGTTCCCGAGGTGGTGTGTTGCTCCTTAACACAACATCCATCATCCTAGCTTTTTCGACCATGGACGAAGAAGCCATTTGGAAACTGCTAGATGCAGCACAACACCACGGAAAGGCGTTGGGCGTCTCTGTTCCCGAGGGTCGGGAATATATCCCCGGTCTCACTAACTACTGTAGCCCCACCTTCTTAGAGGGGGTTGCAGGGTGGACTCTATCGCTCCCCTAGCCTTCATGTCTTTTTATTTATAATATCCGTGAATTTATGGTATAGTATGATTTAATATCAAGTGAGTGATAGTTTTTATAAGGAGATTTATTATGTACGGAGGTTTCGAATGGGTTACAGATTAGTTGACGTGGGTCCGCTCTCAGATCCAACTCCTAATCCAAAAGGTTTGGAAGGGATGCTGAGATTAAAAGCGTATAATAGAATAGCGATGGCCTACGAGAGATACTCAAACAGGAAGAGAGAAAGAGAGGAGGCGCTCGGACGCCCTCTAACCGCATATGAAGAAGAAAAGGAACGGTATGTAGCAAGATATTCTCGCGAGGGTTGGAATGAAAGATTTCGGATACCCAATAGAGTGTACGATCTTCTGGGTGGCGCCGATCACATGCACCCGTTCTCGGAAGAAAATCCTCCCGTGTCTCCAGACCAATGTAAGGTTACTCCGCATAAATTTGAACAAATGTTAGGAAATGGTGTGTGTGAAGATAATAAGTATGGAGACAGATCTGCCCCATGTATGTCATGTTTTATATCTTCGATGCGTATAGCCGATCGATTCGCAAGTCTACTTTCCGACAAAAGCAAGGAATCAGAGGGATATGTAGATCTTATACATGATCTGCGTAATGAAACTCTAATATACATAGAAGAAAGAAAAGCAGACAAGACATACGCCCCAGAGCCATATATACATTATTATGATATTCTGGGTGAGGGAATTGTTCGTGAGTTTGCTAAAGCCGTATCTGATCTTGACACAGACACAGTTTGTAAAATACTTGATCAACTGCTTTGTAGGACAATAATGGAGCAGCAGAGCGAACAGAATCCAATATTAAAAATTGCAGCTGAAGCGATCGACAAATGCATGAAAAACATATAGCGGTTTCTGTTGTCTGCTAAAAAACCGTCCTTATTGGGGCGGTTTTTTGGTGGGGAATAATTTCTATAAAAAGACATGAAAATAGCCCGCCGAGAGTCTCAAGTCAAGACTTAATGTCTCAACGAGCTATTTTCAGCGGGCTTTTTAGGCCCTTTGGGAGAGCATCCACTTATTACAGGGACGGACGAGGCGAATCTGCCTCTCCTTCCCTTGATTGATTCGGTTGAAGGCCCTAGAAGCTGTACTTCTATTAACCCTCAATACCTCACTCATAAGTGTGCAGAGGTCAAAGGCGAGAGATCCTTTCACATTGTGAATGACTAAGCAGTCATCCCTGTGTTCGATCCTGATATTATCAATAACATTCGATTCCTTGAATGTTACTAATACAGATGTAGCACAAGGTGTAATCTCGCTAACGAATTCAGTCACGTCGTCCTTCTTTTTTTGCTCGCGCGCTGCTCCTCGTAGTGCGAGAGGTCTCCTACGCTTAGGGATAAGGCAACGTGAACCTCTCCTCTTTCGTCAAACGAAAGGCGTACTGGATAAGACAACCAGTCCGCCGCTTCTTCAACGCGTTCACGTTCGATACGTTCGCGTGTGAGATCGTCGATTCCCATGACAATTCCTTCCTATGCAAGGGCTACTTCTGTTCGGTTGAACAAAAGCTGATATATATCATACCTGGACAAAAAAGTCAACACTTGCTACACTGTAACAGATGAG
>CAUUUJ010000010.1:0-23064 GCA_963548315.1 uncultured Candidatus Saccharibacteria bacterium
CCCACCAATCATAGATAGTCAGGATTATCGCCGAGTAGGCGATTTTTTGTTTACAAGTAACCTTGCTTAATAAAGCATAGATAGTTATACTCTTAGAATATGTATAAGCGTATTATTAAGCCGATATTATTTTTGTTAACACCAGACTTTACTCATAAATTAATTATTTTTTGTGGACGCGTAGCACAAGCATTTTCTCCTATTAGATGGATTATTCGTAAGCTATGGGGCTTCCAGGACAAGTCGCTACAGCAAGAAATTGATGGAGTTGTATTTAATAACCCAATAGGCTTGTCGGCGGGATTTGATAAAAACGTACAACTGTCGCCCTTAATGGAAGACGTTGGATTTGGCTTTGCTTCTGGTGGATCTGTGACTATGGAGCCGAGAAGGGGGAATCTGCGACCATGGTTTCATCGATTGCCGAACACCAAATCTGTAGTTGTGTACGCTGGTATGCCGAATTATGGACTAGAGAAGATTAGTGACTACATTGAATTAAACAGATCTAAAGTTAAATCAATGCCGACAGCTGTGTCTGTGGCTGTTATTGCTGATAAATCCACGAAAGACAAATTTGGGCCAGTTGTTCCGGAGGAATATATAATTCGGGACGTAAAAAAAGCGGTTAGTTATATCGTAGAAAACAATCTGGCAAGCGTTATAGAGATTAATATTTCTTGTCCGAATGCTGGCAAGGAGCCGTTTATCTATGCTGATACGCTAGAGACTTTATTAAGCGAATTAGATTCTGTAGGGAGAAATGTTCCTTTCTGGGTTAAAATGCCACATTTGTATGATCTGAAGCAATTCGACTCGCTATTAAAGGTTATTGTTGAGCATAATATTCAGGGTGTAACGGTCGCTAATTTAATAAAGGATCGTGAGAAGGTAGATCTTAAAGATCCTTTGACTGATGATATTAGGGGAGGATTAAGCGGCGAACCTACTCGCGCACATAGCTTAGAATTGATTAAGCATACATATAAAAATTATGGAGATAAACTAACTATTATTGGTGTTGGCGGAGTTTTTTCGGCCGAAGACGCATACGCTAAGATTAAGGCAGGTGCTAGTCTAGTTGGGCTTATCACTGGGCTGTTTTTCGAAGGTCCGCAGCTAATTGGGCGAATGAATCGCGAGTTGTCTCAGCTGCTAAAAAATGACGGTTTTTCTAGTATTTCTGAGGCGATTGGCGCTGATTTTAATAAAAAGCAAAAAAAGTCGAAAAAACTTTGAAAAAACCCTTGCAAAAGAATCTCAGCTGCTGTATAGTTAATTACTAGTTAAGCGAATGTTCAAACGAACCTCTGGCAATACACTGCAAAGCGTGCGAGGGCAGTGAGAAAACATCTGAGTGTAGATAGATTTGTCAATTTATTGACTTGTCGATTGTGCACTCAAATGTGTGAGGCACTGATCATTAACAATTTGAGAGTAAAAGAAATTGAGTTTTTAATTGACGGTAGTAGTAATTGCAAAGTAGCAACTACTAGTTAAGTCAATGCATAAAAAGGTACTCAAGGGCGCTAAATGGATGCCTAGACGTATATTACCGATGAAGGACGTGGAAGACTGCGATAAGCTTCGGGAAGCTGTCAACAAGCTTTGATCCGGAGATCTCCGAATGGGGAAACCCAGCATGAGTCATGTCATGTTGCCACTTGCTGAACACATAGGCAAGCGAGCGGGAACCATCTGAACTGAAACATCTTAGTAGGATGAGGAAGAGAAAGTAAATAACGATTGCGAAAGTAGTGGCGAGCGAAATCGCAACAGCCCAAACCTTTTAAGTTTTTGCCTATTAATTTAGGCAAATAAGTTGATAGACGAATACTTATAAGGGGTTGTGATATTACATATGACCAAGTCAGAGAATTTGATTCATTCAAATAATCTGATTTGCGATAACTGGCTATCAACAGTTAATAAGGTAAGAAATCGGCGTGGTTAGTAGAATAGTTTGAATGACTAGCCAAAGAACGTGAAAGCCGTGTATATGAAAACGACGCTGACCTTATGTATGTTTTATCGAGTAGGACGGGGCACGAGAAACCCTGTTTGAATCTGGCTGGACCACCAGCCAAGGCTAAATATAATATACGATCGATAGTGAACTAGTACAGTGATGGAAAGGTGAAAAGAACCCCGGGAGGGGAGTGAAATAGATCCTGAAATTTAGTGCCTACAAGGAGTCGGAGCCGGCTTGTCCGGTGACGGCGTGCTTTTTGTAGAACGATCCAGCGAGTTAATTTTTACAGCGAGGTTAAGTCAATTGACGGAGCCACAGTGAAAGCGAGCCTGAATAGGGCGATTAAGTTGTAAGGATTAGACCCGAAACCGGGTGACCTAACCATGAGCAGGTTGAAGCCACTGTAACAGGTGGTGGAGGACCGAACCAGGATACGCAGCAAAGTGTTTGGATGACTTGTGGTTAGCGGTGAAATGCCAATCGAACTCGGAGATAGCTGGTTCTCCTCGAAATAGCTTTAGGGCTAGCGTCGTGTTAGTAGCACATGGGGGTAGAGCTCTGTAAAGGACTGGGGCGGGCAACTGTACCCACCCTTAACAAACTACGAATACCATGTGTGTAATCACGGCAGTTAGAACATCGGTGCTAAGATCGGTGCTCAAAAGGGAAACAGCCCAGACCATCATCTAAGGTCCCTAAATTAACGTTCAGTGGGAAACAAGGTGAGATTTCTTAAACAGCTAGGATGTTGGCTTAGAAGCAGCCATTCATTTAAAGAGTGCGTAACAGCTCACTAGTCAAGAGATCTTGCGTGGAAAATGTAACGGGGCTAAAACGTTATACCGAAGATATGGATTACACGCTAAGTACAAAGTTAAAGTTGTGTTACAATCAATTTATGGAAAATGAGATTTATATAGGTAGCGTTTATAAACACTATAAAGGCAATAAGTATGTTGTTGTAAGTATAGCTGTTCATACTGAGACGCTTGAAGAGCTTGTAGTTTATCGAGCCATTTATGGCGACGGAGAGCTGTGGGCTAGACCTAAGAAAATGTTTTTAGATAATATTGAAAAGAACGGAAAGATCATTCCAAGGTTTAAATTGATTAAAAAACTTTGATTTTGTTCTTAGTGTGTAGTGGTAGAGGAGCGTTCCTATCAGCAGTGAAGTCGAATCGGAAGGTTCGGTGGAGCGGTAGGAAGTGAGAATGCTGGAATGAGTAACCATAAGAGAGGTGAGAATCCTCTCGGCCGTAAGAGCAAGGTTTCCTGAGCCATGGTAATCATCTCAGGGTTAGTCGGGCCTAAGCCGAGGCGCAGAGCGTAGGCGATGGACATCAGGTTAATATTCCTGAACCGGTTAAGTTTTGTACACTGTTCACGGGGAAGTAATCGAAGCGGATTCATGGTTTATCCGTCCAACCGAGCGGGAACGCAAAGGGAGTGAAAGTGATTCTTCGGAGTCGCGATTTTGGTGAAAGCCCTGGCCAGAAAAGCAGGTGTACGCGTGGACTTAGCCGCCCGTACCGCAAACCAACACAGGTGCTCGAGTCGAGTAGACTCAGGCTTACGAGCGAACCTTCGCTAAGGAACTCGGCAATACAGCGACCGTAACTTCGGGATAAGGTCTGCCCCCACTTCGGTGGATATCAGCCGCGTTCACTCAGTGAATATTGGGTTAAAGAGTACATTTTTAATCACAAAACGAATTTTCTGAGATAGAGCAAACAAATTGTTCTTTTGAACGCGAACCTCTGACATCTAACGATGTGGGGGCCGCAGCAAAAGAGCCCACGGAACTGTTTATCAAAAACACAGGTCTCTGCTAACACGAAAGTGGATGTATAGGGGCTGACTCCTGCCCAATGCTGGAAGGTTAAGGGGAGCGCTTCACGGTGCGAACTGAAGCCCTAGTCAATGGCGGCGGTAACTATAACCGTCCTAAGGTAGCGAAATTCCTTGTCAGGTAAGTTCTGACCCGCACGAATGGAGTAATCATGTGGGCACTGTCTCAGCGAAGGACTCGGTGAAAGTGCATTGGCGGTAAAGATGCCGTCTGTCCGTACCAGGACGAAAAGACCCCATGGAGCTTTACTACAGCTTTACATTGAATATGGTTTCAACATGTGTAGCATAGGTGGGAGACTTTGAAGCAGATACGCCAGTATTTGTGGAGTCACCAAGTGAAATACCACCCTTGTTGTGATTGTGTTCTCACGCTGACCGTTATCCGGTTAGCGGACCGTGTATGGTGGGTAGTTTAACTGGGGCGGTTGCCTCCTAAAGAGTAGCGGAGGCGTTCAAAGGTTGGCTAACTTCGGATGGAAATCGAAGTGATAGTGTATGCGCATAAGCCAGCTTGACTGTGAGGAGTACATTCCAATCAGAGACGAAAGTCGGAGCAAGTGATCCGCTGTACGTACATTTGTACATGAATGTGGGATCGACAGCGCAAACGGATAAAAGTTACCCTGGGGATAACAGGCTTATAGCGCCCAATAGTTCACATAGACGGCGCTGTTTGGCACCTCGATGTCGGCTCATCACATCCTGGAGGGGGAGCACCTTCCAAGGGTTCGGCTGTTCGCCGATTAAAGTGGTACGCGAGCTGGGTTCAGAACGTCGTGAGACAGTTCGGTTTATATCCGGTATGGACGATAGGAAACTTGAGAGGATCTACCCCTAGTACGAGAGGACCGGGGCGGACGCACCTCTGGTGTATCGATTGTGGCCACCTGCTGCATTGTCGAGTAGCTATGTGCGGACTAGATAAGCGCTGAAAGCATATTAAGCGCGAAACTAACCTCAAGATAAGGTTTCCCTATGAGGACACAGAAAGACTATCTGTTTGATAGGCGCAAGGTGGAAGTACAGTAATGTATGGAGCTAAAGCGTACTAATAGTCCCATTGCCTTTTTATGTCCTTGTCCGTGGAGTTTATGCTTGCATAAACATTGCGGATAAGGTAGACTTAACTAGTAATTGGTGCTTTTCAAAAGTACCGGTCAATTAAAAATCAATTCCGTGCTGATGTTGGACATCGAAGAAAGGGGTTTGGCCCACCGTGGAGTATATACGGAACCAAGCGTCGTAACCCCCTCCTTCGGTGCCCATAGCGAGGAGGAAACACCTGTTCTCATTCCGAACACAGAAGTTAAGCTCCCCAGCGGCGATTATACTGCGAAAGTGGGAAACTAGCACGGTGCCGAATTATAAGAAAGCCATCCTAATAGGGTGGCTTTCTTCTTTGTCTTAAAACGTTTGTGGTATGTTTTGGCAGATGCTAGAATATATGTATGTGTATAGTGTGTAGGGTGGCTACTGGCGGTATGGCGATTGCTATTGCTCTAACGCCAACGGTTAATATAACAGCACCCAATGAGACTAAGGGTGATGCGAAGAAGGCGATTAGTGCTAAAATTTTCTCTGAAATAAAATCTCCGTCGTCGCTATCTAGCTTTAAGTTGTCAGATATCCAGACTCCAGATTGGCACCCCACACTTCAATCATCAAAAAAATTGAATTCTGGAACGAAAAAAGAAGTCACATATACAATATCAACAAAGGGCAATGTCCGATCAAACTTGTCTGAATTCTCGAAACTAGTAAACGAAACCTTAAACGACAATCGAGGCTGGGCGCGTATGGGGATTGTTTTTAAAGAGGCGAAAGAGAGTGGAAGTTTCAATCTAGTTCTGTCGCAAGCTGAATTGATGTCCTCATTCTCGTCAGGCTGTGACGCGGATTGGAGTTGTCGAGTCGGGTCTTCTGTCATTATCAATGATAATCGATGGTCTAGCGCGACTACAGCGTGGAATAAAGCAGGTGGCGATATTCGTAATTATCGACATATGGTAATCAATCATGAAGTTGGGCACTGGTTGGGACATGGGCATTTGAATTGTTCTGGGGTTAATAATCCAGCGGCTGTTATGCAGCAGCAATCAATTGATTTACAGGGGTGTGCTTTTAATCCTTGGCCGCTTGATAGTGAATTGTGGTCAACCACGCTGGGGATAGAACTATGAAATTGATAAAAAATTATCGCACACTTAAATTGGCTATTGTCATGAGTTTTATAACGCTGATAATGATATTGGCGTATGGATTTGTGAGCTGGAAATCTTGGGAAAACATTCAAAGCGTAACAAAAAACGCTAATGAAGTGGAGAGCTCGCTGTTTATTAATTTGCAAAAAGACAAATTATCTACTGAAAAATTGAACGAATATTTGGCTGATTTAAAAAATAAACGCCAAAGCTGCGAGGTGGTATTTTTTATATCTTGGCAGAAGAGCGTTAATACTAGATTTAAAAAGTATTCAGAAGAATGTAATAAATCGGTAGAGAAGATGAACCGAACTATACAGAGTATAGAGAAGATTGTCAGCTTTATGGAATTTGATAAGGAGTTGAGCAGTGAAATACGTACGGTGTCGGATAGTCTATCGAAGACCAAGCAAAATGACTTTATTGCTATGGAGAAAATATGGACTGGTGTAAAGAAGAGGTTGGAATCCAGAGAAGACGAGTCTGATTTGCGTAAGTTAGTGATGAAGAGAATAGACGCTATTTTATTGGCTGTGCGTGATTTGAAGTCGGCTAACGAAAAGAAAGATAGCGACCAGTTTACTATAGCCAGGGATAAATTTACCGTGGCTATTAACGCTTGGATTGGTTTACAAAATGAGTTGACACAAGAATCTCAACTCAGGATAGATAATCTATTAAGAGAGTTTTAGGACAAATCTACAATAAAAAATAGCCCCTGCGTGATGGGCTATTTTTCTTCTCGAATCTCGCAGAAAACGAGAATTTTTTGTGGTGGAACTCATAATTTCTAAAGCTCCAACAGGTGCCGTCAGTAACTGACTTTATTAGTATAGCTAACGCGTCAGTAAAATGCAATATTTTATTCACAATAAAAAACTACTTATGTAAATATTGACAAAGCGTTAGTTATATGCTAGCATATAAACATAACACATATCATGTGTGATATATAAAGGTGAGGGTTTCCATTTAAATTTATGTGGAAATCTTTTTTAAAAATGGAGGAAAACCTTCCTATGGCAGGAACAAAGGCTGGCGGCTTAAAGGCTGCTCAAAAAAATCTAGCTCGCGATCCAGATTTTTACGCGAAAATCGGACGTAAGGGCGGTAAAAATGGTCGAACTGGTGGCTTTGCTGCAAATCCAGCTTTGGCTCGTATCGCTGGTGCTAAGGGCGGACGCATTTCACGCCGTACTAAGAAGACAGTACAAAAAATTGCAGAATAAGACCGCTCCAATCTCTTAAAATTAGCCTCCGTATGAGAGGCTTATTTTATTTGATATCTTTTAAGTTGGCAGGATTTCGCCTGATTTACGCGCCATTCTGAGTGGCAATTAATACACTTGTAAGATGAGGAAGTGGCCTGTAATCCAACTGCGCCACACTGAGGGCAAAGGCTACGTTTATGTAGCCAGTCTCTGTAGCTATCCAAAGAATCTTGAATATTATCGTCGTCCATACTGAGAGTTAAGCCGTATTTTGGAGCCAAAGTATCAACGGCGTACTCCCAGGCGGATCTTTCCATTTCGATAAGCTGGATATCATATTGATAATTTTTATGACCAAGTTTAGCGTGGGCGATTTCGTGTAAAAGTTGCACTAAGTCTTCTTGCGAATCTAATTTTTCGTAATAGACTGTTTGCAAATTAGGGTTCCAGGAAAATACTTCACCCTCCTTGAATTGCAGTTCTGGAAAATCGTGTTCAATTTGAGACAAGCTGACTGATGGCATTGTCGTAGCATCCGTATAATACAATTTCTTCTGGGTTAGGGGCGCTGATTATTTTTGGTACTGATATGGCGGCGGGTAAGTTTTCTGCCAGAAGACCGCTTAAAATATCTGAAAAATAGGATGTGAACACTCCCACGCTCCCGCCAATAACAACGGCGTCTGGTTGCGTAAAGGCGATGAGCGGCTGTAATCCAGCTTTTATCCTATTAGCAACCTCTTCCCAGACTTCCAGGGGGGTATCTGATGATAATTCGCCAAAAATTCTCTGTAAAACCCTACCTGCAGCAATCTCTTCCCAAGTGGTAATCTTGCCATTGTAGTTCAAAGACATGTGTCCGCCTTCGCAATCGCTAAGCTCTTTGTGTAGATTTCCATTCAGGATTAGGGAAGTGCCAACGCCGGTCCCTAGGGTGATGTATAGGCCGCATCTGGGGGTTTTGGGCAATCTGAGCATACTTGCCAGTCCTGCCATATTGGCGTCATTTGCAATAAATATTGGTATATTAGGAAAATATCGGGAAAGCAGCTCACGGATAGGTTGATTTTTCCAGCCGAGGTTTTGACACCACACTGCCACGCCGTCTTTAACTACTCCTGGCAGAGCTACAGAAATTGCGTCAATTGGCTTATCGTTCGTAATTAGGTGAATTTGATCGGCGACGCGTTGAATATATTGGTCTACGTTTTTAGGGGTGGGGAATTTAATGATATGCTTAGGATTTTTTTCCTCGTCAAAGCTGGCTACTAATGTTTTGGTCCCACCTGTGTCAACCGTAATAATCATATATTTATTATATCACCAGCTTTACTTATAAGAGGTCATTATGATATAATAAAGAAAATTTGAGTGGAGATATAATATGAAGCGAGTAAATCAGACTGGATCAATTGGAGTTTTTGTAATAGTAGGTGCTATTTTAGTGGCTATATCTTTGGCTGTTCTTTACGGAATTAGGCAGAATAATTTATCACAAGATGGATCGCCAATTTCTAGCGATTTGGTAACATCAGAGAATAGCAATAAGAATTCACAGAGCAACAACGCATCTCAGCAGTCCGCAGATCAAAAAACGAATAGCCAGTCGGGTGGAAGAGGTGAGGCTCGAACCGACGTGAAGACTGAAGAGTCGAAAAAGACAACTCCTACACCTGAGTCTTCTCAGTCTCAACAATCACCATCATCTACAACGCCAGCTCCTTCTACTCCTTCTAAGCAATCTGATAAAGGATTGCCAAAAACTGGACCAGAAGATGTAGCTGTTTCTGCAGTGGCTTTTGGTATTTTGGCGTTTTTGACGGTAGCTTATCAGCGATCTCGCTATCTTATCTAGCTTTGACTTCTATCTATCTGTTGTGATATAATTGTGATAATCTGTGGGGATATTTTTATTATATCCCTGAAGAATAATATCAATTTTAAGGAAGGGGTCTTTAGAAGACTTATGGCAGATGCCAAAATTACAATGGATGACCTGCTGGCTCAAGCAGGCGATAGTGTTAAACAACTTGCTGTCGGTGAGACAGTTGACGGTACTGTTTTATCAGTAAAGAAGCACGAAATTTTAATCGATTTAGGACCTTTGGGTGTTGGCTTGGTTCCACGCCGCGAAGTTAGCCTTTCAAAGAACTACAATGTTGGCGATTCAGTAATTGCTAGCGTAATTGATACCGAATTGGAAGACGGTTATTCACTACTTTCATTGCGCAAGGCTGCGAAAGATCGTGGTTGGGATGAAGTTATGGCTAAATTGGAATCTGGTGAGATCATCACCGTTGTACCATACGACGCTAACCGCGGTGGACTACTAGTTGAATACGAAGGTATTCGCGGATTCTTGCCAGTATCGCAATTGTCAGCTGAACACTATCCTCGCGTAGGTTCTAGCGACAAGGACGAAATCTTGCAACGATTGAACAGCTTGGTAAAGAAGGATATTAAAGCGCGAATCTTGGATGCTGATCGCAAAGCCAACAAATTGATCTTCTCTGAAAAAGAGGCGGTTAAAGAAGGTTTGGCAGAGCGATTCCAGAAGTTGGCAATTGGCGACACAGTTACAGGTGTTGTTACGGGTGTTGTTGACTTTGGCGTATTTGTTAACGTTGAGGGTATTGAAGGTTTGATTCACATCTCAGAAATTAGCTGGGAGCGTGTTAACAACCCATCTGACTACGTAAAGGTTGGTCAAACTATCGAAGCTAAGATTATCGCAATCGACAAAGAACGTTTGAGCTTGAGCATGAAGCAATTGACCAAGGATCCATGGTTGGATGAAGTTGAGCAATTTAAGCCTGGTGAGAAAGTTGAGGGAACTGTAACTCGAATTACTCCATTTGGTGCATTCGTACAGTTGAGTCCAGCGGTTGAAGCTTTGGTTCATGTGTCAGAGCTTGGCGGCGACGGTACCGATCCTGAAAAGGTATTTACGTTGAACGAGCGTAAAGAATTTACAGTTTTGGATATCGATAAGGAAAATCGTAAGATTTCTCTTTCACTCGGCAAATCATCAAAGAAAAAATAATACAAATCCCCTGAAGCGTAGTTACGCCCAGAGGTGAGAGGAGCTTATTATGGCAGAAAAAATCGTCAATATTGCGGATTCGGTAACGGTTGGCGAGTTGGCTGAAACTCTGGGATTGTCAGTAACTACGCTGATTGGTGAATTGTTTAAGAACGGAATCGCTGCGACAATTAATCAGCGACTAGATTTTGAGACTGCACAGATTATTGTTGAAGAATTGGGATTGGACGTGCAGCTAAAGCGAAAGACGGTTTCTGCGGAAATTCATCATCATGCGCACAAATTATCAGACAAGGCAGTTCCTCGTCCACCAATTGTGGCTGTGATGGGGCATGTTGATCACGGTAAAACGAGTTTACTAGATGCGATTCTTGATAAGAAAACAGCGGCTAGTGAAGCCGGAGGAATTACTCAGCATATTAGCGCTTATCAAGCTCAGCGCAACGGACGGACTATCACTTTACTAGACACTCCAGGTCACGAGGCTTTTGCGGCGCTAAGGCAGCACGGAGCTACACTGACTGATGTGGTGATTATCGTGGTGGCGGCGGATGATGGAGTTAAACCTCAGACTGTTGAAGCTATTCGATTTGCTAGGTCGGCTAACGCTAAAATTGTGGTGGCAATTAATAAGATTGATAAAGAGGCGGCTAATCCGCAACTGGTAAAGACTCAATTGGCGTCTGAACATGGCTTGAATCCTGAAGAATGGGGTGGCGATACTGTGATGGTCGAGGTTAGTGCAAAAACTGGCCAGAACTTAGATAAGCTTTTGGATATGGTTTTATTGGTGGCGGATATGGAAGATTTGCGCGCAGATGAAGATGTTCCGGCTGAAGGTTTGGTTATTGAGGCGCACATGGAAACTGGTCGTGGCGCCGTAGTTGGCTTGTTGGTGGAGAATGGCCATTTGAGGCCTGGTCATTATTTGGTTGCTGGAACGGCTTACGGGCGAGTTCGAACGCTTCAAGATTTTCGCGGTAAAGCCGTTAAAGATGCCGGTCCAAGCATGCCAGTGAATATGACCGGATTTAAGGAATTGCCACAATTCGGTGATGGGTTTGAGATTGCTAAGAGCGAAAAAGAAGCTCGCAATTTGGCGCAAAAGGCTAAAATTGAACAAGAGAAAATGGCAGCCACAACCAATGTTACTGGCGCAGATATTCTTAAGATGATGAATCGAAAGCTTGATGCGGAAGAATTTAACGTAATCGTTAAGGCCGACGTTCAGGGTTCGGTAACGTCTGTGGTTGATAGTTTGAAGCTGATTGACACAAATGGCGAAGTTGAACTTCATGTTGTTGGAACTGGTGTTGGCAATATTTCTGAGAACGATATTCATTTGGCAGTTGGCGAGAATACGGTGATTTATGGCTTTAATGTCGATTTGCCACCAGCAGTTAAGCGATTAGCGGCGCGTGAACATGTGGAAGTGCGAATTTTTAAGGTGATTTATGAACTATTGGATGACGCTAAGGCTTCAATGGAGGCTTTGCTAGCGCCAGAAATCGTTGAAACTGAAATTGGTGAGTTGGAAATTAAGGGCGTGTTTAGGACGATGCGCGAAGAAGTGATTTCTGGCGGTGAAGTGAAGCGCGGTAAAGTCGCTAAGGACTTGCTGGCGCGCGTAAAACGTGGCGGAGAGCAAATTGCCGAGGTTGAGGTTTCTTCTGTACAACGTCAACAACAAGAAGCAAAAGAGGTCTTTGAAGGTGAAATGTGTGGATTGAGCCTCAGGACGAAGAAAAAGATTACCTTAGAAATTGGCGACAAATTGGAATTCTTTACTAGGGAATTAGTGAAGAAAACTCTGGGGTAGACTGTTCTAAGTATTGACTTTTTTATGTATTTATGATAGTATCTTAAATATACATAAGTTTATTGCCATTCTGCGTGCAGAAGGCGAAAGGAAACCACCACAAAATGAGCGAAACACTCGAAGGACGTCCAGGCGTCAAAAAGAATCCCGAGAACAATCCCGAGAGATTGTCTGTGCTTGGAAGATTGGGTCGGGTTGCAGCGAAAGCGGCAGGAGTAATAAAAGATACTTGGAATACAATGATTGGCAGGGATTCTGACGAGCAGGCTAAAGATATATCCGGCACAATCGCTCCTGAGGCTCCCGTAAAATCGGGCGACACTAGCCCAATTGCTAATACTATGTCTGAGGAACAATTGAAATCTCTGGAAGCTCTTGGAGTGAAGGTTATTGCCACTCCTGAATATCCTGTTTATTCTAAACCTTCTCTCCCTAAATCTGTCACTACACCAGACGGTCGTCAACATCCTGTTTATCCTAAACCTTCTTTCCCTAAATCTGTCACTACACCAGACGGTCGTCAACGTCTTGCTGAAATCAAACCGTCCAAGCCTACACCTCTTGATATACTTATAGATAAGCGGAAGGGCGAGGCTGCAGCTGCAGCTGCGGCTGCTAAATACTCAAGCTCCGTAAATCCCGATGTATATACTAGGGTTAAAGGTGAAAACGTAATAGACAAAGATATGTTTAGCACGACGATCCCTAACGTGGATAAATCAAAGAAGGATGATAATCCAGAAGGCTTAACACCATACGAACAGGCTATGCGAGATAAATATCTTGGTTATGAGCATGATGATGCTGAAAAAACCGAGATGAGCCCAGAAGAACATAAAGCTGCTGCTAACCTTAAAATCGCTAGGGAGAGGTTTGCTAAGGCTAGTATCGCCGTTGAATCACACTTCTTTAAGAAGTTCTTTGGTGGAAAGAAGCGCCAAGCTGAATTAGAAGCTGCTACGGAACAATTGAAGCAGTGCGAATTGAAATACATGAGTCTTAAGTTTGCTGATAAAATCGAAGCAGCAAAACAGGATCCAGAAAAGCAGGCTGAATTAGCAGCGGAAATGGCTCAAGCAGCGTTTGCAAGTATGCAAGAAACCTCAAGAATGACGACAGATAAGTATGACAACATGCTCGATGATCGTGGTAAATTTAAGAAAGCTGCGGCTAAAGTTGGTAAATGGTTTAATAAGGGTGGTAAGATTGCTCAGTGGCTGAAGTTGGGTGGTGCTGGTTTTGTGGTAGGTACTGCTACAGGAACCTTTGCTGGAATTGCTGGATGGCCTATTACGACGGCTGTCGGTATTGTAACGAAATTGGGAGTTGCTGGAGCAACAAAACAAGCTGTTCTGGAGGAACATCGTGGCGAAGATCGCATAGCCGCTGATGACCGTCTTGAAACTATAGATCCTTCATTTGAGAAAGCTGTGGCCAACATGAAAATTGGCGATGCTATGGAGCGTGCAGTCAATGTATCAGTTGACAATCTTAAGGATGTGAGTATAGAGAGGCGGGATGCCCTGCGTAAGAAAGTAATATCATCATCAGGTAAGTATGTTGTTGGTTTTGTCTTGGGTGGTGTTGTTGGTAGTTTCATCAATGACTGGTGGGCTAACTCTGCACACGCTACTGGAACTGAGGGTAATGCTGATACAACTCCACAATCTGGTAGTGAGCAAACACCTCAGTCTGGTGGCGCATCTTCTGCGGATAACCCTGCTGCCAAAGCAATCGGAAATAGTGTTAATCCAGATACACCAAATTTCAGTTCTTACGACTATCCTTGGAACTGGGCTGCTGAGAAGTTTGGTGACGCAAACGCAATGGATCAACTTCATAATCTGGCTGATAAAGCCATGGCTGAAGGTCACACCGTGGAATGGTATAATACTGGCGGAATAGAGTATCTGGAAGTCGACGGATCTAGTGCTACTGAGCACGTGTTGGATGTATTGAGTAGATACGTTTAATAGATAAAATATAAAATAAACAAGGAGATAAAAAAATGTTTGAAATTACTGACGAATTCTTAGCACAGGCTGGTTTTGGATCATTGCCTGCGGATAAAAAAGAACAGATGAGGAAAGATGTAACTAACAGTGTCCAGGATAAGATCATAAGGAAGATTTTACTGGCTGTTGGCGAAGCGAAGCTGGATGAGTTTATGAAATTACTGGATGGCGACGATGTTTCTGCGGTATTGAATTGGTGTGTAAATAATGGTGTTAATTTGACAGAAATTGTTCAAGCCTCGATGAATGAGACTATGGTCGAGCTACAAAAATTATACAATGACGCGCTGAATATGATTCGCGGATAGTAATATTAAACAGTTACTGGTATAATTTAACTTAATCATATAGACGAAAGAAAAGGAGGACTATGTTCCAACTGAATGAAGAATTTCTTAAAGAATTGGGGCTGGATCAGCTGCCGGAAGATCAGCAAAAATCGTTGTTGCAGCATATTTATAGCGAGTTAGAGCTTCGAGTCGGCGAACGATTAAGCCAGGGAATGAGCGATGCTCAGTTGGAGGAGTTTGCGGGAATTATCGATAAAACTCCAGGTGCTGTGGATGATTTTCTAGCGAAACATGCGCCTAATTATCAACAGGAACCAATGTTGCAGAAAATGTCGCAAGCTTCAGGTTTGCCAGTTGACGATCCGCGTCTGAAGGATGAATTTGCAGCTACTAAGTGGCTAGAGGTCAATCGACCAGATTATCGTGACGTTGTGGCTGCGGTTATGGCTGATCTTAAGAGGGAAATTATTGCCAACCGCGATGCTATTTTAGGTGGCATGAGTGCACCTTCAGCGCCGCAGCAGACTCAAAGCGACTTTGATTTGGCTGCTTAGTCAGTGAATTTAGACTTGATGACCGCGGATAAATTCTTCTGCGGTCATTGTTTTTCCGCTGGGTGCGATGAGCTCGTCGATAATTAAATAGTTGCCGTCGGCGAATTTTTTATCAAGATGAGAACTCGGAGTTTTGTCACAATGGGATTTCGTGATGATGATATCTCGATCGTCAATTGTCATTCGACTACGTGGAAAACCGAGATGTGCGCGGACGTGAGCTTCAGCCTCGGCGGCGGTCATACGCTCCATATCGAGCCACGAATTGTCCTTGCTTAATAATTGGCAATATGAAGCCTGAGAATTGTCCTGTGGTGTTGGCTGAAGACTCCCATTGATGATATTTGGCAGGTTTTTTATTAGCAGAGAAGTGCCGTCGTGGAATAGTTTGTCGTATAATTCGAACTTTGTTTCTTTTCCAGTGAGTAATTGTCGAGTTTGGGTGTATATGGGGCCGGCATCCATTTTACTATCAAGTTGCATTATTGATATGCCAGTTTCGGTATCTCTATTGGCTATAGCTGATTCGATAGGTGAGGGTCCTCGATATTTTGGTAGTAGAGAAGGATGAACATTGATAATTCCCGGTGTAAATAAGTCGATAATTGACTGAGGAATGATTTTTCCGTATGCAACCAAAACTCCCGTTACTGGCTGAAGTTGTTTTATATAGTCGGTAATTTCACTGACTTTGCTTGGCTGCAAAACTGGAATATTGTGAGACTTAGCGAATGTTTTTACTGGAGGTTCGGTAAGTTTGTGTCCGCGACCGCGCTTGGTGTCAGGTTTGGTAATAACGCAAACAACGTTAAATCCCTCTTCAACGAGAGCTTCTAAAGTAATTAGACTGTAATTTTCAGTCCCAAAGAATACTATTTTCGGCGATATCTTTGTCATAATCTAATGGTTGCAACTCGCCTTTCTTGTCGAGCGTATAAAAAGCGTCTTTTTTATCCTTAATATGGTCTATAAAAACTAATCCATTACAGTGGTCTATCTCATGCTGTAATACGCGCGCCAAAAATCCTTCGGCTTTAATTCTCACTTCTTCGCCATCTAAACCCATGGCTTTTACGCGAATTTTATTATAGCGAGGAACTTTTCCGTAAATGCTTTTAACGCTTAAGCATCCCTCAAAGTCTTCAACAATTTCGCCTTCATATTTCACGATTTCTGGATTGATAAGAGTGATGAAATCGCGAGTTGATTTTCTTTCAAAATCAGCTCGAACAATCACAACACGCTCTAATTTATCGACTTGCACAGCAGCCAGGGCGGCGCTAATCTCGTGAGGTCTGGAATCTTCCCAGTCCAGCGCGGCTGCGGTCATTTCGTCTGCAAGTTTTACAACATCATTAGTAACAACGTGGATTTTCGATGATTTTTGGCGAAGATGTGGGTTTGGTAATGTGATAATATCGTCTTTTGTCATTACTATAATTATACCAGAAATTACAGTAGACTTACAGGGTCAAGCTCGTACTGCCAGTGTGACGGCGGCAGGAAGTTTAAGGCGTCAAGAAGCTCTTGTCGTTTGGGGCTTTTGACTACAATTTGCCATCGATATGTATCGCGGACGCGCTCATAAAAAGCTGGTGTTGGTCCAAAAACTTCAATGTTATCAAAATTGGATTTTAATAGTTCGGACAATTTTTTAGCGTTCCTTATGGCGGCGGCTTCGGTTTTATAAACGCAGGTTAGTTTTAATAAGTAAGTGAAGGGTGGAAAGTTGGTTTTTTGTCGTTGAGATATGGTTCTTTGATAAAATTCTGTATAGTTTTGAGATAGTCCGTTTGTGATGGATGGGTGACTTGGCTGGTATGATTGGACGACAACTTCTGTTGGCGTGCTTGACCTGCCGACGCGGCCGACGACTTGGGCGAGCAATTGGAATGTTCGTTCGGGAGATGAATAGTCAGGGAGGGAAAGCCCGGTGTCGGCTTGAATAACTCCGACGACTGTTAAATGTGGCAAATCTAGCCCTTTGGCAATAACTTGTGTACCGATAATTATATCTATTTCACCATTTTTCAGTTCATCATAACGCTCATCTACGGTAGCCTTCAAATCGGTGTCTTTATCAAATCGAGCAATTTTTTTGTTCGGGAATAACCTCTGTAATTCGTCTTCAATTCGCTTAGTTCCGATACCTTTGTGGATGATGTCGGCGTTTTTACATTCAGGGCAACTAGTAGGAACTTTGGTCGAAAAACCGCAAATGTGACATGACAATTTATGACTATCCGCATGCAGAGTGAGTGGAATAAAACAGCGTGGGCAGCCAGCCTGCCAGCCGCAGTTATCGCATAATGTGATTGATGCTGTGCCGCGTCGATTGTGAAAAATAAGAACTTGCTCATTTTTTGATAATGCTGTGTTTATAGATTTCAGAAGTGGGTCAGATAGAAATTGGTGTTGAGTAAAATTGTTGCGCTTTGTCATGTCAACCAGCGTCACGTTGGGGCGAACGGTGTCTGGTCTTGCTGGTTTTGTCATTGTAATGATTGGCGTGTTTGATTTTTTTGCAACGTAATAGTCGGCGACTGCTGGGGTGGCGCTACCTAGAATTAGTTTGCCGCGATGTTGATTTGTAAGAACTGAGGCGACGCGAAGGGCTGAATATCGAGGGGATTGCTCCTGCTTGAAACTTGGTTCGTGACACTCATCAATCACCACAAGTCCGAGCTGTTGCACGGGCATGAAAAGAGCAGATCGCGGACCGATGATTACTACCGGATCGTTTGAGCTAATAACTCTTTTCCAGATTGCATATCGTTGAGCTTCGGTTTGTTTGGAATGGGTGACTATGACATTTGGTAGATGAGCAGAGAACTCAGCAACTAGTTGCGAAGTTAGGGCAATTTCGGGGACTAAAATTATCGCCGATCGCTCTTCTTCTAAGGCTTGTTTGACGGCTTCTATGTACACTAGCGTTTTTCCTGAGCCAGTTACGCCGTGTAAAAGTGCCGTTCCAGAATGGAGATTTTCGATGGTCTGGAGGGCTGATTTTTGATCATCTGTGAATACATTTTTTGTTCGATTTTCTGCTGAATTAACTGGGGTGGACTGGTTAATTGAGCGACGTTTTTTGGATAATCCGCTGGGTAAAATTGCTTGCCAGACGGTCGCTTGGTGCGTGGCGTAATATTTACTCATCCATATGGCGGTCTGAACGAGTTCGATTGGCAAGGGATATTCTTCAATGATTTTACTAATTGGCTTGACTTCAAAATCGGGTTGGCGAACTTCTTGTAGAACTACACCAATAGCATTGATTTTGCCGATTTCTATAGCGACAATCATTCCGGTCGGCAGTCTTTCCTCTGAAGAATACGTAAACGAACTTGCGTCGGCGCGGACGATTCTTGTTGGCGAAACCAAATAGTAATGCATGTTTATATTATATCGCGAAAAAAATGCTAAAATAAGCATATGTATTTTGAGAGTCGTTCGCAGGCTGGGGCAATTCTGGCTGATCAAGTACTGGAAAAGTATCGCTATGAAAACTGCGCGGTGGTTGCAATTGGAGAAGGTGGCGTGCTGATTGGTGAGCAAATTGCAGTGAAGCTTCACTGTGTTCTCATGATGCTGCTGAGTGAAGGGATTGATATTCCTGGGGAAAGTTTAAGTATCGGGGCGATGTCACAGTCTGGGCAATTTACGTATAATAGTCAATTTTCTGACGGCGAGATTAATGAATATACTAGTGAATTCCACGGTTATCTGGAAGAGAAAAAGCGCGAGACTCATCAGAAAATGAATAGGCTTTTGGGCGATGGTGGAATCATTGATAAGGATATGTTGAAGGATCGGGTGGTGATTTTGGCGAGTGATGGTTTTGGTGATGATTTATCGGTTTTGGATGTGGCTTTGAGTTTTCTGAAGTCAGTTCGGATCGAGAAATTAGTGATTGCGGTACCGTTTTGTGGCGTGGCGGCGGTGGATAAATTGCACATGACGGTTGATGAAATTCATATCTTGGATGTGAAGGAGAATTTTATGGGATTAAATCATTATTATGAGGATAATACATTGCCGTCCAAAGAGGAAACGATAGCGAAAATTAATCAGGTTATTTTGAATTGGAAGTAAAAAACTTGTCGGGTGTTGTAAAATTGTGATAAACTTTAATTAAGAAAGATGCGTTAGGGAGGTTATGTTAGACGTTTTTATTACATCTAGGGTGCGGCGAAAAATTGTAGTAGTATACGCTAAGTATCCTGATTTTCACACACATGTTCGCGGATTAGCAAAGCTAATTAAGGAAGATCCTGGAAACATTCAACGAGAATTGAAGCGACTAGAAAAGGTTGGATTTTTGCAGAGTGAAAAGCAAGGTAACTCACGTACGTATTTCACTAATAAACAATTCCCAATTTTTAAGGAATTGCAAAGTATGGTGATTAAATCTCAGCAATATTCAGCGCGATCAAAGCGTGGCATGGCTGATAAAGACTAATGACATTATTTGAGAAAATTTTAGCGGCTCGAGGCTTGACTACGCGTGCGGCGCGTGAGGAATTTTTGCATCCGAATTACGCGTCAGTAAAGCACGATCCGTTTTTATTGCCAGATATGAAAAAAGCGGTGGACCGCTTGAAAAAGGCGCACGCTGAAGGTGAGAAAATTGTTATTTATGGTGATTACGATATTGACGGGCTGAGCGCAACGGCAATTTTATTGGATGCGTTTGGTAAGTTTGGCTTTAAGGAAGTTGGTGCATTTATTCCGAATCGGTTTGTTGAGGGTTACGGAATGACGATGGGTGCCGTTGATAAGGTGCGAAATATGGGCGCGGATTTAATTGTCACGGTTGATACGGGAAGTTTGTGTCATGCGGAGATTGAATATGCGTCGAGTTTGGGGATTGATACGGTGGTGACTGATCACCATAATGTTGCTGAGACTCCACCGCCGAGTGTTGCCGCGGTCAATCCGAAGTTTCCTGGTCATAAATATCCGTTTCGCGATTTGTGTGGTGCGGGTGTGGCGTTCAAGTTGGTACAAGCTCTACAAACCGAACTGGACGGGTTGCCAGATGGTTACGAGAAGTGGCTATTGGATCTGGTGGCACTAGGGACGGTTTGCGACATAGTTACGTTGGCGGATGAAAATAGGGCGAATGTCTATTGGGGCTTGGAGGTTTTGAAAAAGCAGAAGCGTCCTGGTTTGAAGGCGTTGATGTCAGTGGCGGGAATTGAGCCGGAGAAGGTTAATGCTAGGCATTTGGGATTTGGCTTGGGTCCGCGAATGAATGCGGCGGGCAGATTGGAGACGGCGCAATATGCTCTGGATATGCTGACGGCGAGTGATGGTTTGGAGGCATTGGAAGCTAGCGAAAAGCTGGAAGAATTGAACATTAAGCGTCGTAGTATTCAGGACGAGATTTTTGACGAAGCTTGCCAGCAGGCGGACAATATGACTGATGATCGAGTTTTGGTGGTGAATAGCGGCAATTGGAATCACGGAGTTATCGGAATTGTGGCGTCGAAGTTGGTTGAGAAATATAAGAAGCCAGTTTTTATAATTGGCGAGCGCGGCGATGAGGCTACGGGTTCGGCGCGAAGTTTTGGCGATTTTTCCGCGGCCGATGCGGTTCGTGCGGCTGACGACATCATTATTAAAGGTGGTGGTCATGGAGCGGCAGCTGGCGTGACGTTGGAGACCGAGAGAATTGACGATTTTAGGCGACGAGTGAATGAGTTTTACGATTCGCTGCAATTAAAGAATCAGGAATTATATTTGTTGCCGAGAACTGACGTTGAGATTGACGATTTTTCGGAAATTAATGAGGAGCTGGTTGATAATTTGGCAAAGATGGAGCCGTTTGGCAATGGTAACGCAGAGCCTATATTGAAGATAACCAAAGCGACGGTTTTGAGCGTGAGGAGAATGGGTGCGGATGGGCAACACGTGAAATTGACCTTGCGTGATAAAAATGACATTGCACTGCAGATGTTGGCTTTTAATGTGCCAGAAGAATTTTTCCGTGAAGTGGGCGACGAAGTGTCTGCTTGGTTTCAGCCGACTGTAAATGAATGGCAGGGAATGAAGTCAGTTGAAGGGCGATTATTACATTTGGCTTAGGCGCAATAGTTGCGTTACTTAGATATATATTGTATAATAAATCCAATAGTTTAAATTTATTTGGAGTGAAGTTCTTGTGAAATCGGAAAAACTTTGGACGCCGTCATCTAAACCTACAGATTATGGCTTTGAGAATGGTCTACAGGTCGCCAAGATTGATAGCGGCTTAAGACAGGGAAAGACTATACAACTTGCTACGCAGGAAGATATGCGTCGCTTGGCTGAGGAATCTTACAATTCAAACCACATGAATAAGACTGTTGAACAACTGAAAGATCCGCGCTATATTCGCGTATTTAGTGGACTGGGTAGAGTTGGGATTGAAGTCGCGATATTTGGTAATGAAGATGCGAATAAGATTCAGGCTGTTTTGTATGGATGGGGAGGAAATTTCCGTCATCCAAACGCAATTCGAGAAGCTGCCGTTCTGGCGTGCGAGAATCCGGATACAGCTATTATGGTTATGAATATGCCAGGAGTGGGTAATTCTGGAATGCTGCCCGAGTCTGTTCGTGAGGAGATACGAAAGACTGGTAGCTACGGTAGCTTAGGGGAATATGTTGGTCCAGTAATTGACCATGTCGCGGAAGATTTCGATGAGGTTAGTGTTGGTGGGCATTCTTTGGGTGGTCGTGTTGCGACGTCGTCAGTTGCTCACATGGAATCTAAGGTTAATGAGCTACGACTATTCGATCCGGTGGGATCGCGTAAAATGGGGATTGCTGCTTTGGGGTGGAATTTCATAGGAGAAGAAGGCGTGGAATTGATGCGTTACGGCAAGGAATCATTGAGTCCAAGCGCAAAAGAACTGGGCTTGGAGTTCTTGCAGAGAGAAGATCCTAAAGTTATTGAGGAGGTTGGTAAACTCTCAGGAGAGTCAAGTGTCGAGTTTGCTCCACCGAAACAAGGTTGGCGCCAGCAATTCCTTACTGATCCTTTCGCCTTAAGTAATGATGGCTTATTAGAAGATTTATTGAAAGCCGCGCCAAATGTCCGAAACAATATTATTATATTTGTACCCGAAGGTAGTCATTTGACTAATATGCGTGACATGGCTCGCATTGTCGGTATTGTGAATGGTGAGCCTAAGTCGACAAGTGCTGAAGTCGGACTATATGGAATTTTAAACAACCACACTCACAATGTCATGAACGACCCTACTGTGTTAGCGATTATGTATGGCGCTGATACTAAAGATCTCGCCTTGTCCGCCTAAAACTTGAAGGGCGATTGCTGCATTTAGCTTAGGTGTAATAGTTGCGTTACTTGTAGAGTAGATGTATTGTTATAATGTATTAATATTTTTGGGTGAGAGAATTTTTTAGGAGGTTTGGTAATATGGAGTTTTCTAATAGCGGCAGAGGGGAAATTATATATCAGAAAGATGCACGTCCTAGCCTGGGGAGGGTAGCGCTAAAGTTACTGACTAATTATCCCGATAGCGATCTTACACGCTCGGAGCTGCCTGGCGAAGTCTTAGTGGGTCTTAAAAAAGAGTATGATCGCATAGCGGGTGAGTATAATAAACTAGCTGGACGTTTGGGTATAGCCTCTAGCTGGGGTTCCTCAGGAATAGAACAGGCGCGTAGATTATGGACGTTTGGTAATAAGTCTAATCCTGAGGCGGTAGAGATAATAGATGAGGCCTTTGGTAAATTAAATTCCCTAAAGGATAGAATGGATGATATGAATAATGGCGTTCGATTGTCTTTATTCAGTGATGCGAATGGAGAAGTTCCTAGCGATTTGGCTTGGCTAGGAAATATTCCTTGTGACTTTGCCGGAGTTGAAGTTTCCGAAAATAATGATGGTACATATACTGTCAAGGTCCCTGTTACAGAACACAAATCTGACTGTACTGGACATTGGGCTGATTCGACCATTTATACTATTACGTTTACTCCTGATGATGAGGTATTAAATCTTACGTCAGAGAGGGTGAAGTGATAATCTAGTTGGCAAATACTTTCTTATCTGTTATAATGTTTGCAGTATGGTACAAGTAACACGTAAAGATCAGA
>CAUUUJ010000011.1:0-20671 GCA_963548315.1 uncultured Candidatus Saccharibacteria bacterium
CATATAAAAAATCTTTAAAGATTATAAAGCAACAACTAAGCTGAGCTAGGAAGAATACAGATAATATATCGTCCCATTACTTAACGATCGAATAATGCTATAATATACCTAATGAAACCATCCAAACCCGTCATCCTCACTGGCGTGCGCGCCAACAACAACATCCACATAGGTAATTATTTTGGGGCTATTTTGCCAATCATCAACATGGCGAAACGTCGCTCAGACGAGTATGATATCAATCTATTCATCCCAGACCTTCACAGTTTTACGACGCCGATCGACCACAGCAAGTTGTATGGCAGCATCCTGAACAACGCGCGAATTTATACCGCCGCTGGATTACCGCTGGATAACCCTTCCATTCATCTTTACCGCCAAAGCCACATCCCGGCACACAGTGAACTGGCATGGATTCTGGATTGCTTTACTGGATTTGGCGAGATGAGCCGAATGACGCAATTTAAGGATAAGGGAAGTAAGGGAGATGCTTCTGTTGGGCTATTTAACTATCCCGTCCTAATGGCTGCCGATATTCTACTTTACGGCGCGACTTACGTGCCGGTTGGCGACGATCAAACTCAACATCTGGAATTTACACGTGATATTGCCGAGCGAATGAATCGTAAGTTTGGTGATCTATTTATCGTACCAAAACCCGTAATTCAGCAGCATCAATTCTTCGGAAAAGACCAAGGATTGAGGATTAAAGATCTCGTGAATCCAGCGAAGAAAATGAGCAAATCCGACGAGAGCGGCAAGGGAATTATTTTCCTTTCTGACGATCCAAAATCGGCACATAAGAAAATAATGAGCGCAACAACAGATTCAATTGGCAAGGTTCAATACGACAAGGAAAATCAGCCGGGAATTTCTAATTTGCTGGAGATTTTGACTTTGGTTCGGCAAGATGCTGGCAGGGAAGTTACTCTGGAGCAGACCGCCAACGAGTACTTCGGTATGGATCGTTACGGTGATTTCAAGCGAATCGTGGCCGACGAAGTTGCGGAATTTTTGGAGAATTTCCAGAATCGGCTTGCGACGGTTGATGAGCGAGCAATTGAAGAAAAGCTGGCTTCCAGTGAAAAAGACATGAATGTCGTCGCTAATGAAACTTTGTATCGCGTTCAAAAAGCTGTAGGGCTTCGAAAATAGGGAGCAAATCGCGTGAAAATATTACCTCGGACAGTGCTGAAAATAGCTAGATTATACAAATTAGCGGACGATAATACGCCAGTTAAGGCACTGCGTCGATTGGAAATTCAAACGGACAAATCTCATGTTTTTGCGGATTTTATTTTGAACAAGCAGCATTTTGCATTGCTTTACGGCTCGATTGTTGACGAAGAATCTATTGACGAATTGTGGACGGAAAAACCAGATAATGCCGAGATTTTGCCGAATCCGCTAGACCCAGAATTTATCGAAACGCCGTTCCAGGGAAAATACGCCATAATGTTCCAAATTTCGCCGACCAAAGTGCGCTTGGATATTTATTTATCGACCAAATTCGACACGACAATTTCTCGAAGTCTTTGGCAAAAATACATAAAAGCTGGATACGTTTCGGTCAATAATAAAGCCGTGACGACGCCGAAGTTTGAGGTTGATGAAACTGATGAAATTGCGCTTAATTTGCCAGAAAAAGAGCAGGCGGACGTTGACTTGCCGATTTTATACGAGGATGATGATGTGATTGTCGTCAATAAACCAAGTGGACTATTGACGCACGCGAAGGGCGGACTTTCTGATGAGCCGACGGTTGCGGAAATAATTCGCCCCAAAACCTCATTCGCAACGGACACTGATCGTCCGGGAATTGTTCATAGGCTTGACCGCGACACTTCGGGACTACTGATTGTCGCCAAAAACTCAGAATCTGCCGCGCATCTACAGAGGCAATTTGCCGAGCGAACCGCCAAGAAAACTTACATAGCGATAACCGACGGCAAACCAAAGTTGAATGCCGCAAAAATTGATCTGCCAATTGGTCGCAATCCTTCAGCGCCGAGCACGTTCCGCATAGATCCGAACGGGAAACCAGCTCAGACGACTTACCATGTTTTGGCGGAAAATGACACTCAGTCGCTCGTGGAACTGAAGCCGACCACTGGTCGAACTCATCAATTGCGCGTCCATTTGGCTCACTTGAATGCACCGATTCTTGGCGATCGAGTTTATGGGAAGTCCTCGGATTGTCGTATGATGTTGCATGCTCAAAAATTAGAGATAACTTTGCCGTCTGGCGAGAGAAAAGTTTTTGAAGCCGCAGTTCCTGACGAATTCAAGAAGTTCTTCCCAGAGGATTTATAGATGTCTGAAGTGATTATATCCGCTCGAGACGCTCAAAAAATCAGCCAGATTTCATCGCAATTGCCGCACGCGCTTTTGGTGATTGCGGATTATGGACTTGACGGACTGGGCGTGGCTCAAATGTTAGCAAAAAATAGCGATACTTTTCATCTGAAACCGCTTCCAGAAAAGCAAACCATATCTGTTGATCAAATCCGCGAGCTCATCTCTACGCTCCGAACTTACGCCATAAATCGTCGAGTTATTATCATTGACGAAGCTGATTTAATGACCGAACCGTCGCAAAATGCATTCCTGAAAGCACTGGAAGAGCCGAATAAAAATACCAGTTTTATCCTTGTCGCGAAAAACCCGAAGTTGATGCTTGACACTGTTAGATCTCGTTGTCAGACGTTGACGCTTCATAAAACGACATTCGCCCAAGATAGAAAACTGCTTGAAAAGTACAATTTAGACTCAGCGTCTAGCCAGCAAATCCTTTTTTTGGCGGCTGGGCGACCATTGCTAATTAAAGAATTGGCGGAAAATCCAGAAAAGTTCGCTGAATATCGACAATTAGCCACCGACGCAAAGCAAATTTTAGCCACGAATCGGGAATACGACACGTTTAAGAATCTCGCCAAATACTTTTCTGACCGCCAAAAAGCGATATTGCTGACGGATATTATAGTAAATATGATTCGCTTTCAATCTTTATCCCACGGAATAAATCCGTCACTTGAAGAGCAACTTGAAAAAACCACCTCTGTTGCGAGCGCATTAAAATCCAACGCCAACGTCAGGCTGGCACTGACGCAACTTGTGATATAATAGTATAGATATGTTTGGATTATTCCTCATTCTAATTTTAATGATTTGGGCGATTTTTTATCATCCGTCAATTAAAGAAACTGGCGATCTGCCAACTAAGATTACTAATAAACTTGATCAGTTATGGGAAATTGCCCAAGAATCAATTCGTGAGAATAAATATTTACGAGCGGAAAAGGCTTTATTGACAATTTTGCGAGTCGACGAGAAAAACGCCACGGCGTACAACCGCTTAGGGATTTTATACGCCAAGCAACGCGCATACAAAGACGCCATCGAGTGTTTTGAGATTGCCCAGAGTTTGGAGCCAAGTGCCTCCAGCCTTCATAATGTCGGCTTAATTTATTATGAAACAGAGAATTATGAAAAGGCGTCGCTAGCATTCGAGCAAGCACTGGAAATGGAAGATGATTTGGCGGCGCGCTACATCGCTTACGCTAAGGTTCAGGAGAAGATAGGGAATACGAAGAAGGTTATTAACGCCCTGGAGAAGGCTGTCGAATTAGAGCCGATTCCTCAGACGTTGAAGATTTTAGCGGAAGCGTATGACAATGCCGGACAGGCTGAATTAGCTGAAGAATTGCGTAAGAAAGCTACAAAAATGCTAACTCCGACGACACCATCAAAGAAAGCCGACGCGCCACGTCCACGCCAACAGCGTAAAATACATCAACCACGAAAAATAGTTATGTAAACTCTTGTCACAGAGAGAAAAAATTGATAAAATAAATTCAGTTGCCGCTTTAGCTCAGTTGGCTAGAGCAACGGTTTTGTAAACCGTAGGTCCTCGGTTCGAGCCCGAGAAGCGGCTCCACATCACGCTGGAATCGTGTAGTGGCAATCACAGGAGACTGTAAATCTCCCGCCGTAAGGCTTCGTAGGTTCGAGTCCTACTTCCAGCACCAAGATTGAATTATCGCCTTTACGGGCGATTTTTTAGATGGGAAAAGCATACATTATTGACTTTTATAAGCATATGTGCTATTATATGAGCATGTTTGAATTTACAAAATCCATTCTGGCATTATGGAATAGCGAAAAAAACCAACGATTGAAATTACAATACGCCTATATTATGTTAGCTATAATCGGACTGGCTATAGCGGGATTATTGACATTATTTAACGCCTCGTCAGCACACTTGGCGGCATCAGCTTCAGGAATATTGTTCGTTACGTTCTTGGTCAATAGCATAGCGTGGGGAATAATAGAAGCATTTGTCACGCCAAAACTACCAAAAGAAGCCGGCACGCCAGCCAAAAAATCCACTCGTAAAAAATAGCCCGGTTGATTAAATACGGCTTAATATGCTAAAATTAAGCCTGTTACGCCGCGATAGCTCAGTTGGTAGAGCGCATCCATGGTAAGGATGAGGTCTCGGGTTCAAGCCCCGATCGTGGCTCCATAATAGCATTTCGAAACATCTGTTTTACTAGTCAATTGCGACTGTTTGAAGCGGGTGTTTTTTATTAGGAGCTAAACCAATTTCTCCAGTTCATATGTCTTCCTTGGGGCGTATACTTTTTAATTACGCCATCAACATCGCAGTAAATATTTAATATAATTACGTTGTTGTTCTTGTTATGTATAAATCAGAATCGTTTTCGGAAGATTCTATCTTTATCAAATTTGGATATTCCTTGTCTAGCCAGGTTCTCAACTCTTTTCTTTGGAACGCAGTTTCTTCTATATGTTTTTTGGCGGCTGTAAATATAGATTCCAGCACCTTTATATTTCTCTCAATAAGTTCTGAATTTTCATCTTTTTTGGTCTCAATACTTTGCAACTTTTCTTTGAATTCTTTGAGTAAAACGATCTCATCTTCTTCATCTACACCAGTGCATGTAGCAAAATACACATCTACGATTCGCCTCTCTCCGAGAAGCTCTACTATTTTCTCGAAATTATCAACCGTCCTTTGCAGTATATGTTTCCCAATGCCTTTATAATGGACCGTTGAAAGCAACTTGATCCACATAATATCTCTAGTGTCGGAGAATAACTCATCCTGCTCATCCAGGAGCGCATCTATAAGAAAATCAGCACGTCTTATCGTGGTGGGGAAATATAATCCAAGATCATTAAGATTATCCTCTATGTCCATTGGATGTGCCTTTTTCATGTATTCCCGAAGCTGTTTGAAAATGCTCTTATCTTCAAGATTAGCTACATTTAAGAGGAATTTTTTTCTACGTATATCAATGCTTGGTGACCAACCATCTTTCTTTAAGAAATTATATAGTTCTGGATTCAGTTCGTTTAGATTATCTAGAGCTAAAATAAAGCCGAGGGCCCGCTCGAAGATATAAGTACCGGCATCATTTTCTCCCTCACCCAATGTCCCTGTTAATTTATACTCGCCATAATGCTTTATTGGCCACACTCCATCTATTTGTGGCCAAATATTATTGTAGATTATATTTCCGAAACGAATACTATAATCATCTTCTCCCTCAGTAATAGCGCTCCATGCTCTGTCCACAAGCCAAGAGGCCGCGTAATACGTCTGGTCTGTGTTTGTGCAATTGAAGTCGTCTTTTGGCATTTTTCTCAGTACTTGTAATGCTGTTGGTAAGACTTTTTGCAGAGGAAGCTCGCCTAGTGTATAATGACAACTCGCCAGATAATAACCTATGGATCCTCTCGCTCTCAAGTCAGAAGAATTTATCTTTGCAATATCTTCACTTATCGTTTTATGAGCCTCATCCGAAAAATCTACGACTACTGGATACCTAAATAATTGTTCTATATTGCCGCTAAGTTCGTCCGTATTCGAGTTATTGGTTTTGATAACTTCGTACTTTGTAAATTTTTCAGAAATATCTTCATCTAACTTTTTGCTTATGCTGGCAAATAAATCGCCTGATTTTGCTTTTTTGATGTCAAAATTATAGAAAATACCCTCAGTATCGTTCTTACCTAGTTTTTCCAATAGATAGCGTAGTCGATACTTTGCAATCGCGTCTCTCCCGCTTGATATTTGCTCGAATGTTGCAAAGTTTGTGTCTAAATGATTGAGGTGTCGAATTTCATCAATTGCGTCAATGTAATTAGATAGTGTTATTTCGAGCCGGTCTTTTTTATAATATTCAGCGTAGTTATTTAGAAGCATTCTTTCATCTACTAACAGTGCAGAGTAATTATCAGGATTATTCCACGAATCCATTACTTCTTCGGTTATCTTCTTTTTTGCAAAAGCTCTTGCAACGTTATTGTATACACCAAGAACCGACGCCTCTATTAGATACTTATCATAAACAAATGAGCACTTATCATCGTTACGATCAAAAGTTATATCTTTCTTTTTAAAAGCTATGTTCCCAAATCCGCCATATGTTTTATCTAAGATATTTTTATCAGCAAGTCCAAACAGCAAATCCACAGCCATACTATATGCTTCTTCTTGGCTTTTTTCTTTTGAGGAGACACTCGCGTAGTAATAATGCAAGCCATCATCTTTGAGAGCATAAATTCTGCTTGACCCACAATTTCCCATCGCACCGCCACTAGAGTATTCGGCATAAATTATTTCATCTGGTTTTATGGTATCCACTATCTTCTTCGTAAGCTTTTCTTTGTCTAGATTCATATTAAGCACTCCTTTCTCAATTCTTACCAGATTCTGACCATCGCCCAAAGGCGTCGAGGCGAGTCTAGGAAAAACCGCAAATCAGTTTTTGTTATACTGCGCATAATTACACTTATGATTATATCATTTTGATATAAAAATCAGCCCGATTACTGCACGTAGCAGAACTATGCGGAGGGCCGACTTTATACTTTCAGCATATTACATCCTTTGGCTTTGTACTACGTCCGGTTAATCTTTTCCAAGAATCTAGCTCTCATGATGCTAAAATTGAGTTCAGATATTGACACGGTATGGTTTTTTAGTCCTTTCAAAAAGTCAGAGAAATATTTGTCTTCAAGAAAATTTGCCGCATTTTTTCTGAAAAAATCATAGATATCTTTATATGTGATTATTGTGTATGGTTTTGCTAAGTTGTATTTTGATGTATCAATATGATTGTAGTTTGGCGTAAAAATATAATAATGGCTAATTTTCTCGTATGCGTCGTCGGCAGGATTAGAAATTCGCTTTTCTGTATATTCCTGATACTTATTTAACTGGGAATATCCATCATCTTTTATACCATTTATCCCAGATTTAATTTTGTTTTCTATTACAAAAACATTGTTGTCATCTTCTATCCATAGGTCAATATTATTGTTGCTTTCTCGTATAATATCGAATCTCGGACGAAGGTCATCTACGCCAAGTATCTCGCGAACGAATTTCCTAAATATAGTCTTATTATATTGAAAATAATATGCCAATAAGTTCGAAAATGTTAATTCATCATTTTCTTTTCGTATTATCTCTAGGAATGTCAGACCAGTTCCGCGCATTGATTCATCAGTAATCAATTTCTCTGTAGTATCGTCATTTTCCCAATAATCGTCATTATTAAGTAAGTTTTGCAATTCGACATATGCGTTATAGTCGTCTTGTGCGGAATAGTATTTTCTACCAGATTGATTGCTTATGGCTTTACTATTTGAGTGAAGTCTAATTAAGCGTATAGTATCATCGTTCGGTTTAAACTCATCGTTGATAGTTAATAGTATTCTAGTATTTTTTCTAGGTAGCCTAATCTTATCAGTTCTGTATGTAAAAAATATGCTAGAATCAGACTTGCCATGGTATATGTTATCACTAAAGACATTGCTAATTGGCGTATCAGCATATTTTACATCATTCGGCGCAACATCAATGGGGCATAATTTTTCCGCTTTAGCAATGACTTCTACAGTAGTTTTTCCCTCAATATTACGCACAAAAATTACGCTTTTAACGGAATGACTACTATCAACCTTTCCACCTGGTGTAATGTATAGATAGTTTTGCCCATTATCATCTTTAAATAAATTAATTACTTCGTGACCGATATTTGCGCCTTCATTTAGATAAGATCCAGCAAAGAGTTGATTAATGAGTATTTCATCGTTTCTCATGTATATATTTTATCATTTTTATGCATCTCATGATATAGACCAAGGCATTATTATTGAGACACCGGCTGGATGGATATTAGGGTTGAATCGCACGCCTTTGATTTACCAGTTGTAATTCATATTTGACCCACGCACGGTTGGGTGACAGGACGAGTGGAGTGGAGGGCAATACTTATCTATTCCTATTTCTTGGTAAGCGATAAACTCGGTTTCATTCTCAAAATGATTGGTTTGCGTCCGGATCAGTCGTTCTGCATAGAGACTGCTCAATTTCAGAGTAAAGCAGCTATTGGTCTGCCTGATGGAATAAGTAAGAAAGCGGCGATTGAATTGGCGAAGTAGGCATAAAAATTAGCAAAATCTGATATGGTACTAGCATTTTCACTTCACCCATGCTATAATTAACCAAGACGTTTTATAAAATCTAACGAGTAAAGAGATGGCAAAGAAGAATACGAAACGAAAGCTGATTGGTTTGGTGAGTAACTTGAGCAACCACCGAACTTACTATACTACCGTTAACACCCAGAACCGCACTACAAAAGGTCAGGGTAAATTGACACTACGTAAGTACGACCCAATTGCAAAGCAACACGCTACTTACACCGAGACTAAGAAGAACCTTGGTCGTAACGAAGTTAAAGCTCGTAAAAGCTAATTTAACAGGATTATACAGAAACTCCCTCGCATTAAGAGGGAGTTTTTATTTGGCAAGAATGTCTGACTATTTCCTCAATCGAGATTTCATATCACGAATAGTATTCATATAGTAAAGAAAAGCGTCGTATGGCGAATCATACGGGCTGAAATAGGCGTGGACATCGCCGTCGGTAAAATTCTTCGTTCCCATGTAATAGAAGTGGTCTGAAGTTTGTAATTTTCGCCAATCGCTAATTAAACCTTCGTCTTTACTATTCAAGACCTCATCTTCAAGCTCATAAACATATCGCAAAGCTTCTTTCTGCAGACTGTTTCCGTTCCAAGCCGTCAAATCCCGCTCGGCGTCCGCCCACGTTACAGGCGACGGCATACTTATTTCACCGGCAGGCGCATTCGCTTCCAGTGCTTCGCTAACAGTATAGAAAGTATTGCCATCAGCGCTCAGCCATTTATCAACAAACTTCTCGAAGAAGCCGAAAATCCCAGATTCCGCCCATTGATGTTCGCCGAAAGTTTCATAGTCCATAAACAAATTAAGTAGCGGTGCGTAACGGACAGAATCTTCCACCCACGTATTAAACTTATCCGCGGTCAGCGGCCATTCATTCCATTTTCGATCACTGAACCTAAACGCCAAATCATCGCTCAATCGATAATTCTTAAGTAGCAATCCAATTTTCTTCGTGCCTCTCGGGCGATATACATAATTCGGACTGCGCCAATTCAGAATCGGATCCCAGCCTTCAGCCAACACGCCCTTAAAGCCGTCCTGCTCAGCCCATTTTGCCAAGTCATCGCTATACGCCAATTCCGTATTTGCCAAAACTCGCGTTTCCGCACCAAAAATCTCGCGAATCTTCCAGCGGTGAAGCTCAACTTGACGCTCGAACTCCTTGCGCGAATAGAAAAACGCCAGACTGTGATGATACGGACTTGATAATATTTCTACTTGACCAGTCTTTACCAGGCGCTTGAAGCTCTCCAAAACTTCAGGATTAAACCTTTCGGCTTGCTCTAAAAACGTTCCACTAAAACTCAGTGAGATCTTAAAATCAGGATATTTTTTCAATAATTTTTCAAGCAAAGCATTCATCGGCAAATACGACTTTTCTGCAACTTTTTGGAATATTTTTTGATTGTCCTGATCTGGATTTTGACCGCCAGAGAAATAATTATGCTTCCAAGCCACGTCAAATATACTATACTCGCGTATTCGCCACGGTTGGTGTACGTGTAGATATAAAACTATTCCTTTATTTTTATTCATGCCAGCGCTCCTTTATACAGTTTCAGACATTTTCTAGCGGCATCTTGCCAGGAAATTCTCGCGTATTCATTCTTAACGTTTTTCTTCAAAGATTTCTGTAGGGCAGGTGATTCAGCGATATTAACAATTTCATCCGCCAATTTATTCACGTCCCAATAATCAAATCGCATAATATTATTCAGAACCTCACCAACGCCGGATTGACGACTAATAAGTAATGCCGTATCATGATGCGCCGCCTCCAAGGCAGTCAAGCCAAATGGCTCAGAAACCGAACTCATCACAAAAACATCAATCAAACAGTAAATATCTCGCCACTGTTTTCCGCGCACAAATCCCGTAAAAATCATCTTATCGCTAATTCTCAAATCTGCCGCCAGTTCAATCAGTTCATCTCTTTGCTCGCCATTTCCAGATAAAACAAAAACGATTTTCTCATATTTTTCAAGCGCCTTCGCTGCAGCTCGCACAAAATACGTCAGACCTTTCTGAACCGTGAGTCGCGTCAACGCGCCGACAACCGTATAGCCGTCCTTTTTCAGCTCCTCCAAGTACCTGTAAGTGCTGGCGTCATATTCATGTGGCGGCAAATCAGCCAAATCAATCGCGTTATAAACCACCTCAATTCTCTCTGGCGGAATGTGATAATTCTTAACAATTATTTCCTTCGTGATTTCACTAACGGCGATTATCCGATCAGCCATCAACAAGCCTTGTTGCTCAATTTCGTGAACCAGAGGATTTCCTGACTGCTCGCCAGAACGGTCAAATTCCGTCGCGTGAACATGCACAATTAGTGGCGCGCCCGTCATTTCCTTAGCAATTATTCCAGCTTCCATCGTCAACCAATCATGCGCGTGAATCGCGTCGGGCTGATGATTTTTCACAAACTTCCGAACGTATTTACCGTAACGCCTCTGTACGGCACGCATCGGCGAAAGACCATATTCGTCCTTAGCGTTTTCACGATCTTCCTCCGAACCGTTATTATATGCACCCAAATCGTGATAATTCGGCGGCAAAGGAGTAGCTGAATAGATATTCATATAGTCAATTCCAGGATGCTTGGCGGTGTAGGGAATAATAAAGTCAATATCAACGCCCTCCGAAGCAAGCGCCTTCGACATCTGATAGCAAGCAACGCCAAGTCCGCCACTATTGTGCGGAGGAAGTTCCCACCCAAGCATTAAAATTTTCATCTCTGAGTTAATTGTAGAACTACGCTTATGTTTTTTCAAGAGATTTTGGGATCTTTTTCACGAGTTTTTTTATTTTTCACAATTTTAACATTTGCGACAAAGCTAATTCGTGATAAAATAGTTGCTATAGGAGTGTAGCTCAGGTGGCTAGAGCACTGGTCTCCAAAACCAGGTGTCGGGGGTTCGAGTCCCTCCACTCCTGCCAAGATTCTCGCTGGAAAGAGAATCTTTTTTATTAGTCAAAAATCTGCTATAATTTCTCAATATGAAACCTTTATCACCTTCACTTCCGCATATTATCGCCATGGTTGGTGCGCCAGGTTCAGGGAAGACACAATTCGCTGTAGAATTTGCGAAGATTTTCAATTCTCCAGTGGTAAGTTCTCGACAATTTGAAGTTTTTACGGACAATACAAAAACCATTTCTGACGCAACATTGTCGCTTTTGGAAGAATTTTTGAAGACTAAACAAACTGTTATTTTGGACGGATCAACGGATCAGCGCACGAATCGTATGCGTATCAATCGCCTTGCCAGGGAATATGGGTATAAAGTCCTATTTGTTTGGGTGCAAACCGATCCAGCTACAGCCAAGCATCGCTGGATAAAGACTTACGGCGGAAACGACGAATCTTTTGAGCGACGATTGAAGCAGTTTTCAGCTCCACACAGCAGTGAGTCTTACATCGTGATCAGCGGTCGTCACACCTTAAGTAGTCAGGCTCGCACTGTTCTTAAACAAATCGGTGCCAGTCGCCCAGAAGCTCCACGCCGCCCAATTGCCGGAAATCGCATTAGCATAGGTTAACCATGACAATTATTACCGACGAAGAATTCGGAGAAATTGTCGTTAAAAAACGCAGCCTGGCGAAGAGCGTTAGTTTGAAAATTGCGCCGGATGGACGAATACAAATCACAATGCCGCCATATGCGCCGCTGCTAGCCGCAAAGGCATTGGTTAAAACTTCTCGAAAGCAAATCCGCGAATTAGTCTCTCAATACAGAGAAAAACTTTCTTACACGAAGAACCAGCAAATTGGCAAAAGTCATAATTTATTTATACAAACGACCGCGAAACCTTCGAGCGTGAAAATCGTCGGAACGCAGATATTGGCAGAAATCAACGAGGCAGAATCCGTCGAATCGGCCGCAAGCCAACAACTTATCCGCAGCAAAATTCTGGCAGCTCTCAGAAAAGAAGCTAAGTCATATTTACCAAGGCGATTGTCGTTTTTAGCGGAAGAACACGGCTTTTCTTTTGCTCGGAGTAAAATCACACACTCATCAAGTCGCTGGGGAAGCTGCTCTTCATCTGGGACGATTAGCTTGAATATCGGGATGATGAACTTGCCATTTGAGCTGATTGATTACGTAATTATCCACGAATTATGTCACACCAGGCACATGAATCACTCGACGAAATTCTGGGACGAAGTTGCCAAATTTGACCCGCATTATAAAATGCACCGAAATGAATTGAAAAAATATTCGCCATACATATAGAAACGCATATGCTTATGTTATACTTTAGCTATGTGGGCGCTAATTTTTCTATTGATCACTCTGAGTGTTGTTTTAGGTGTTATAGCTATTGTTTTACATAAAATATTGTCGGAAATTAGCGATAAATCTGATTGTAAAAATGATAAAAAAAGCCTCAGCGAGCACCAAAGAATGATCACGCTTATCAATAATATTACCGACGCGATCCTCAGTACGGACGAGCACGGAATTATCAATACATACAATTCAGCGGCGCTTAATTTGATTGACACGAACAGCGGAATTAACGGCGAACATATCAGTCAAGTACTGAACCTTGAAACGACAGACAAAAAGCCGATTGACATTTTTAAGGAGCTCACCAAGTCTTCCGCAATTCGCCAGCGCGACGACATTCTAATGAAAATCGAAGATGGCGATTATATTCGCCTGGAAGTTACGCTTGCGCCAGTTCAGGGCGGCGACAAGATGACACCGGACGGATATGTACTTATCTTGCGCGACATCACGAAGACGAAGAGCCTCGAAGAGGAGCGCGATGAATTTATTAGTGTAGTTAGTCACGAATTACGCACACCAATTGCTATTGCTGAAGGTTCACTAAGTAACGCCAAATTGCTGGTCGAGCGTAAAATGACTAGCAAAATTCCCGAAGCCATCGACGAATCCCATAAACAAATTTTATTCTTAGCGCGAATGATCAACGACCTCAGCACACTGTCGCGCGCCGAGCGAGGAGTAGCCGATGAAACGGAAATAATTGACGTAACAGAGTTGGCGGCTCAGATAAATTCTGAATATTCACCTCAGGCGGGCGAAAAAGGTTTGGCCTTCAATTTGGATATCGGCGGGCGACTTGGCGTGGTTAAAGTTTCTCGTCTATATCTGGAGGAAATTCTCCAAAACTTCATCACCAACGCCATTCGATATACACAAAAAGGCTCCATAACTTTATCAATCAAGAAAAATAAATCTGGCGAAATCATTTTCAAGGTTATTGATACGGGAATTGGCATTAGCAAAGCCGACATAGCAAAAATTTTCGACAAGTTTTACCGCGCAGAAGATTATAGAACTCGCGAGACGAAAGGCACGGGATTAGGTCTATACGTTTCCACTAAGTTGGCAAAGAAATTGGGCTGTAAAATTGAAGTAGAAAGCCGATTAAACCATGGATCGACGTTCGGATTCAAGCTGAAAGAATTCAAAAATAATGACAAATAATATTCGGTCAACTTGTTTTTTTGACTCGGATGAATTACAATAACTATTGACAGTCTGTGAAAAACAGACTTTTTAAATTGGGAGAAAATATGGCACAGAAAGGCAAGGCAAGCAGCAAAACTACGGTTCGTCGAATTAAGGCTACCGACGACGCGCCAAAAAAAGAAAAAGCTGTAGCGAAAAAAATCAATAAACCAACAAAAATCACCACAAAAGCACCTAAAAAGTCTGGCGAAAAAGGTGGATTGATTGGATATTTCAAGGGCGCTTGGGAAGAGCTGAAGCTAGTTCGCTGGCCAACCCGCTCAGCAACTTGGGCAATGACAGCGGCGGTGCTTATCTTCACCTTTGTGTTTGTCGTTCTGATTTTATTACTTGACGCCGCATTTAACTGGGGCTTTAACCAAATTTTGAAATAGAGGAGAGATTATGAGTTCAAAACGATATGACGACAGTAAGCAATGGTATGCAATTCACACCTATTCTGGCTATGAAGAAAAAGTTGCCGAATCAATCCGCCAACGAATCAATGGCGTTGATATGGCTGATAAGATTTTTGACGTTATCGTGCCAAAGGAAAAGCAGATCCAAATTCGCAACGGTAAGCGTAAAATTGTTGAAGCTAAGATCTTCCAAGGCTATGTCTTGGTTGAGATGAAATTGACCGACGAAACTTGGTACATCATCCGCAACACGCCAGGCGTTACAGGATTTGTGGGCGCCGACACTACGCCAACTCCAGTTTCTGAAAAAGAAATTGCGAAGATTAAGAAGCGAATGGGCGTTGAAGAGCCTAAGCATCAGATTGACTTCTCAGAGGGCGAAGTTGTTTCAATCATCGACGGTCCGTTCAAGGGCTTTGATGGCGCCGTGAGCGAAATTGACGCATCTAAGGGCACTTTGAAGGTTATGGTCAGTATGTTTGGTCGCGACACTCCAGTCGAACTGGACGCCTTGCAGGTTAAAAAAGTTTAGCTTGCAATTTTAAGCATTTTTCGATATAATATTCGAGTTACGCACTACAAACTATAAGGAAGAACTATGGCAAAGAAAATTATTGGTAATTTGAAATTACGCATTCCAGCCGGTCGAGCAACAGCAGGTCCTCCAGTGGGATCAACGCTTGGTCAGTGGGGACTAAACATGATGGACTTTATTAATCCATTCAATGACGCTACAAAAGACATGATGGGTAAGGATGTAATTGTTCACATTCAAGTTTACGAAGACCGAACATTTACTTGGAACTCACTTGGTCAGCCAGTTGACGATATGATTCGCGAAAAAGCTGGAATCCAAAAGGGTAGCGGCAAGCCACACTCAGACAAGGTCGGTAAGATTACTCGCGCACAATTGCAAGAAATCGCTGAAGCGAAAAAAGACCAATTGAACGCAATCGACATCGAAGGAGCAATGAAAGTTATCGCCGGATCAGCACGATCAATGGGCGTTGAAGTCGTCGACTAATCTACAGAACTTTTAGCAAATAGCCCCGGACTTCTCGGGGTTATTTTATGGGAAGATGTAATAAATGATTGTGAAGAATATTTTAGATGACGGTGTAATCTCCGCGCTTAAAAATGAGCAATTGATAATTGCTAAAACTGACACGATTTACGGAATATTAGCCGCTGCCAATTCAGAAAAAGCCGTCGAGAGATTATACAAAGTTAAGCGGCGCCCCTTGGACGAACCCGTTATTATTTTGGTTGCGGATATTGACGATATTCCTAATCTCACGCCGTCGATCAAACACAAATATCAAGAAATCTCCAAGAACAGACCAACAACAATCGTCACCAAAGTGAATCCTAATTTTCTGCCACATCTTCCGAGAAACGGCGGAACATTGGCATTCAGAGTCGTGTCAGAATCTCCATTAGCAGAATTAATTCGAACCGTCGGTCTTTTGGTCGCGCCCAGCGCAAATCCATCAGGAGAAGAACCGGCAAAAAACATCACCGAAGCGATAAATTACTTCCACGAATTAGTGCCGATTTATGTCGATTATGGAGAAGTCGCCGACGCTCAACCGTCGCAAATTGTCCGAATCAACGAGGGTGGGGAAATTGAGTTTTTAAGAAGATAATCCTCGGAAAATTACCAAATAAAAAAGACTTCCTCTGAATTACGGGGAAGTCTTTTTGCGCGAGTTACTTCACAAACGGATGCGCAATTTCCAAATCTGGGCGCTTTTCCGCAATTCTCAGCAGCTCGTTATACTTAGCAATTCGCTCTGAACGCGACATCGAGCCAGTCTTAATTTGACCCGTACCCAAACCGACCGCCAAGTGAGAAATCGTTACGTCCTCCGTCTCGCCAGATCGGTGGCTCATCACTGTATTCCAGCCAGCATTCTTCGCCATCAAAACAGCCTGAATTGTCTCAGTCAATGTACCAATTTGGTTCGGCTTGATTAAGATCGCATTGCCAGCCTTTTCTTCGATTCCGCGCTTCAATCGCTCGACATTTGTCACCAAAAGATCGTCGCCAACCAATTGCGCAAAATTGCCCAAATCAGCCGTCATTTTCTCCCAATCTTCCCAAGCTTCTTCGTTCAATCCGTCTTCAATCGAGAGAACAGGGACGCGCTCCAACAGAGCTTTATACGTGCGAATCATTTCGTCAGCCGACAGAATTCGGTGCTCAGTCGCCAAGTTGTATTTGCCGTCCTTGTAAAGCTCGCTCGCCGCAACATCCAGCGCAAAACCAAAGTCCACGCCTAATTTATAGCCAGCCTGCTCGATGGCGCGAGATAGCAACAAAATAGGCTCCATATTACCATTCCTGACATGAGGTGCATAGCCGCCCTCATCGCCAACCGTCGTAGGATAGCCTTCGTCTTTCAGGATTTTTGCCAACGCGTGAAAAACTTCCGCGCTCATTCGAACTGCGTCCGCAAAAGTTGCCGCGCTAGTTGGAATAATCATATATTCCTGAAAATCAGTCGCGCCCAATGCATGCTGACCGCCGTTCATCACGTTGATCATCGGCATCGGCAGGCACATTGTAGGATTTCCAGCCAAGCTATTGACATATTGATACAACTCCACGCCACGCGACTTAGCGGCAGCTTTTGCCACGGCCAGCGACACCGCCAAAATCGCATTTGCACCCAAACGTGCCTTATTCGGCGTACCGTCCAGACTCTTCATTTTTTCATCAATTGCGGCCTGATCGAACGGATTAGAACCCTTCAAAGCCTGCGCAATCTCACCATTGACATTTTCGACCGCACGAAGCACGCCTTTACCGCCAAACGCCAACTCGCCGTCCCGAAGCTCAACAGCCTCGAAAGAGCCAGTGCTTGCGCCAGACGGAACAGCCGCACGCCCAAACGAACCGTCACTCAAAGTCACGTCCGCTTCAACCGTCGGATTTCCACGCGAATCTAAAATTTGCCTTGCTTGTATGTTTGTAATTGTTATATCCATAATTACTATTTTATCAAACATTTGCCTCAATCTCTGAAAATATGGTATAATTTCAACATTATCAATCAATGTTGGGAGGCTGATTTGTTAAAATGACAAATTGCCGTTCGCACCACAGAAAGGATTATTATGGCAAAGAAAGCCGAGTTGCTAGAAAAAGCAGCAGAACTAAAACTAGAAGTCAGCGAAAAAAACACAATTGCTGAAATTGAAGCAGCAATTGCAGAAGCTGCCGATACAACCAAATCTCACGACAACAAAGACAAAGACGTTGTTGCTGAGCGCGAAGCTACCGTCGCTAAATCTGGCAAACGCAGCCAAAAAGCTCTTGACGAAGCTGCTGAAAAAGCAGAGAAGGAAGCTCGCAAGGAAGCTGGCGACACTACTCCACAATCAGACGACGTCGAAGCTCACGTAAAGAAGGGTCCAAAGCCAGTTACTCGTCCACGCTTGGAGCGTCGCGGTAAGAAATATCAAGACGCTGCAAAAAACGTTGAAAAGAACAAATTGTACAGCTTAGACGAAGCTTTGAAATTGGCTACTGAAACCAGCCCAGTCAAGTTCGATGCTAGCGTTGAAATCCACATCCGCCTAGGCGTTGACCCACGCCAAGCCGACCAAAACATTCGTTCAACCGTAGCATTGCCACACGGTACAGGTAAGGACGTTCGAGTTGCTGTTTTCGCACCAGAATCAGAACACGCTGCCGCTAAAAAAGCCGGCGCCGACATCATCGGTGATGAAGAATTCCTAAGCCAATTGGATAAGGAAGAATTGAACTTCGACATTTTGGTCGCAACTCCACAGTACATGCCAAAGCTTGGTAAGTACGCACGTTTGCTTGGCCCACGCGGTTTGATGCCAAATCCAAAGTCTGGCACTGTCGCTACTGACGTCGCTAAAGCCGTTTCTGAAGCAAAAGCCGGAAAAGTTGAATACCGTGTTGATAAGCAAGCCATCGTTCACTTGTCAATCGGTAAAGTATCATTCGGTGCTGAAAAATTGTCAGAAAACGCACGCGCATTCTTGACCAGTTTGAACTCCCAAAAGCCATCCAGCTTAAAGGGCGTTTACGTTAAGAGCGTTGCAATTGCCACAACCATGGGCCCTGGCATTAAAGTGGAGAACTCTCTGTAGTCTTTACGTTTCGGTCAATTAAATCCCGTCGATTCTGGCGGGATTTTTGTGTTGCTATTGCATTTTTCATTTTTTATGATAAAATAGTAAAGTCCACCTAGATGGCTGATGTTCAGAGCTTCTGATTTCCAGCCTAGCGCTGGATAAGAACCTTAACATCTGCTATCTAAAGTTTTCACGAGAGAAAGGATGGCGCGATGAGCCGTCACACCAAGACTCCACTGAGAGTCTCAATGCTGGCAATTCTTGTCGGCATTATCGGAATGCTCCTCTTCGGAGGAGCATCGTACGCCACCAACGAGGCACAGTCCTCGTCTGGTATCACCACTGAAGCTCAGTCGGTTAACACCACCGCCCAGTCGTCTGGCGTCGTCACCACGACGGCGGCCACTGGCAACGAGCAGCCCACCTCTTGTAATCCCCGAAATATCTCCCCCGAGGAGATTCAGACGGATTTCAAGACTCAGGACGGATCCGGGGAGCTTACCGCCTATGAGGCGGTGGAGTTTTCCGTGAATCTGACCCTCGAAGAGGGTCACTGTGCCGGAGACCAAGCGGTCGTCTCCGTCCCAAACGAGTTTGGAACGGACGGTGACAACAACCCCGTCCCGATGACAACCCCTTCCGGGGTCGTCATTGGAATCGCAACCTACGACGGTCCCACTCATACGGTGACCGTCAGGTTGACCGACCAGGTCGAAGTCCCTGGTCGCAGGGATTTTTATGCCTCAGCCTGGTGGCGGGTCCACATGTCGTCCTCTTTGGTTCCCGGGGAAACTCGGGAGCTGCAGTGGAGTGTTAACGGGGTCGTCCGCAGGACGACCATCCAAGTAGGCGTCTGCGACGGCTGCTCCACCATCGGGAAGGATCCATCGAAGTGGGGGTCCGTTGACGGAGGAAAGCAGAGCATTACGGTGGTTCTCCCCACCGCAGAGCGCGATGGACAGGAGTTCATCGTGACGGACGTGCTGACCTCCTCAGGTCAGCAGTTCAACTGTGACCAGCTGGTGGCTGGGCGAGTCGGCGTGTATCGCTCGGCTGGCCCCTGGGGGCAGCCGATGTACGACAGGTTCCAAGGCCCTACTGTCGTTAGCTGCGATAGCAGCAAGGCGACGATCAAAGTTGCACTGAATCAGGGTGAAAAAGCCCGGCTCCAGCTGAACGTTGGTGTCGACCCCGCGGACCCCGGTCCGTGGACGGATACGGCAAGTATCGTTTCCCAGGACCAGTCCTGGGAAGTGACTGCCCGAATCGTTCGTCGAGAGGCTGGCGGTAACGCCGGATTCGACACCAACCCCGTGGTGCCCACACCGACCCCGACTCCAAGCCCGGCACCCACGCCGGAACCGAGCCCGAGTCCGTCGGTGACAACTCCGGCACCCACGCCGAGTCCGACACCCACGCCTGTGACGCCAACTCCGGCGCCATCGGCATCACCGAGTCCGAGTCCGTCGGCACCAAGCCCGTCGGTCACGCCGACTCCGAGCCCGACGCCAACCCCGTCGACACCCACGCCGACTCCGACCGTGACTCAGACGCCAGTTCCAACGCCGTCAGTGACGTCGAGCCCAAGCCCGACGCCAACCCCGTCGACACCCACGCCATCGACGACACCGGCACCCGTGCCCACGCCGTCGGCGACACTGACACCAGCACGCCAGCACAAGAAGCTGGCGATCACTGGTGCAAGTAGAGACGCAGTCACCAGCGCGGTCGCGCTAGTGACTCTCGGAGGATTCCTTATTTGGGCGCGTCGTCGCCAGACGGCGCACCCAGAAGGATAACCAACATCTCGTTGAGGGGTGTTAGTTTAATCGACTAGCACCCCTCAGCGGAGAACTCAGATACAGAAGGAGGTTTCACACACCACACCCGCTCTACGGAGCGGGTTTTCTCTTTGGCTAGACATAGAAGCCTATTGATTTTATCACGTTATTATTGTAAAATAATCGGCTGGAAAATAATTGCCATAACTCTTGTTTTTCGTTGTCATTTCTGCTACAATTCTAAGGAACATTACCAAAGACAGTGGCGACTTGACGTAAAACAAGTGTAAAAATGCCACCGAGGGATGAAACTAACAGTTTTATTTGACGTCTTTGGTAGTG
>CAUUUJ010000012.1:0-20212 GCA_963548315.1 uncultured Candidatus Saccharibacteria bacterium
TAACCGAACGGCACGTCGTCTGTCGGCACCGCACGCCAAAGCTTAAACGTATCCAAATCTGGACAATCAACATTCTCCGGCAAATCCTTCAAGACTTCTTTCACCCACTTGCGAGTCGCCTCATCTGGCTCATATTCTTCCTTACTATCATCCCACAATCTCCTCACCAGCCGCTGAGCAATAACCAACCGAACCGCCGAGCTAAAAATCGGGTTTTGCCCAATCATATCGATCATACGACTAAACGCCGCCGCAGTCGAATTGGCGTGAAAGCTAGATAGCACCAAGTGCCCCGTAATTGACGCCTGAATCGCAGTCTTCGCAGTTTCATTATCGCGAATCTCACCAACCATCACCACATCTGGGTCAAGACGCAAAACACTACGCAAACCGTCAGCAAACCTCTGTCCATTTGTCGTATCAATTGGAATCTGAGCAATTCCAGGAATCGTATTTTCTACAGGATCCTCCAGTGTGATAATCTTTCGGTCTGGCGTATTAAGGGCGTTAAGAATGCTGTATAACGTCGTAGATTTTCCCGAGCCAGTCGGACCAACCATCAACAACATCCCTCGCGGATGAGAAATAACTTCATCGATTTGCTTGCGCTCTTTCTTTGAAATGCTCAATAGATCCAAATTCAACATTGACTCATCAAAGTTAAACAATCGAAGTACCAGATCCAAACCGTACACCGTCATCACGGCTTCCACACGCAAATTCAGCACGTGCGATGCGCCATCTCTATGAATTTCCTGCTGCATATGCCCAGATTGAGGCTCTCTGGAAGCGGTAGAAATATTCGCACGCGACGCCAAGGTAGCCATAATCACTCGATATCTATCCCTGCTAAGCTCCGCCACCGTGTGCAAGGCTCCGTCAACACGCATACGAATTCGAATCGACTCACGCTGATTTTCAATGTGAATATCCGACGCGCCCAACAGATCCGCTTGGTCAATCAAATAATTAAACACGTCATTTGTGCCCACAGAAGCCAACGTCTGCGTAACCTGCGCCAGAGTATCGCTATCGCCTTCCTTGGCAATCTCGATATTGTCGTAAATCACCTTTTTTGGCGGGTCAAACCTGAGCATAATTGACCGAAACGCCGAACCAGAAATTAAGAAAAAGAAGATTCGCTTGCCATTTTCAACATATTGATCTCGCATCCGCTTCATCAACGATTCAGAAGTTTGCGACGTAACACCAAATCGATAAGATTGGTCTTCCTCATTAAAAGCCAGCGGAACCAGCCGCCCCTTATACATCTCTTCTATCGTCAAAACGCCCTTAAGCAAAGGTAAAGTTTCTTCAAATTCCCGCCCATCAAGATATTGAAGTCCTAAAATTGACGCTCGACGACGAGTCGCTTCCTCATCTTGCTCACGGCGTCGCGCCTGAATTTTATCTTCGTCCATATGAAAATTATACCAAAAAGCTTACGGTTTTACGAGTGATATAATAGTGATATGAATCCAGAAATTACTCTGTTAGTCCATAATATTCGCTCGACGCATAATGTTGGGGCAATTTTTCGCACAGCCGAAGGATTTGGTATAAAAAAGATTATTCTCAGTGGCTACACGCCGTATCCAGAATTGAGTTTATGTAGTAAGGCACCTGCTTGCGCGCTTATCGATGGAGAAATTCGATCTGAAGATCCTCGCCTGCCGCATATTCGCGAAAAAATCACCAGCCAAATTCATAAAACTGCTTTGGGTGCGGAAAGTTTGGTGCCGTTTGAGTTTTACGAAGATATCAACGATTGGATTAAAGAAAATCAGCGAACAGAAAACTTGCCAATTATCGCGCTTGAGCAATCAAAAGATAGTGTGATGTTGCCAGAATTTCAGCCGCCTGAAAAATTTGCGCTGCTACTTGGCGAGGAAGTCCACGGAATCACGTCGGAGCTTTTGGGCAACTGCGACTTCACCGTAGAAATCCCAATGTTCGGCCAAAAAGAATCATTCAATGTGTCAGTCGCAACAGGAATTGCGTTGTTTGGACTGATTTTCCCGAGGATGAAATAATCTCAACAACACATAAATAAATCCCTCAAGTCTGCTTATTGACTTTATTAACCATATGTGTTATATTTGTATGAGCTTTCTTCGGAATCCCCCGGAGAAGGTAGTCCCTCAGAGTGAAAGGGTTTTAGAAAATGTTTGACATTTTCTTCATCTTTACAATCTTCACTGCTATGTATGCTGTATGGTATGCCGGCAAAGCCCCCTTCGGGGTTAGCCGCATATGGCACACGACGGCTATCGCATCTGCTGCATGGCTGTTGTTTTTCTTTGCTTACTTCATGGTAGCAGAGGCTCCGTTGCGTCCACAGTACCACATGATACTAGTATCATTGTTCTACTGCACCCTCGCCATTACATATGCCGCTGTCAATCACAACGGACGTACAGCAGAACGCAACAGGTTAATGCGGGACAATAAGTCCCGCTGACAGATAGTTAGCTCGCCTTGAGACTTTTGGTCTCGGCTGAGACCTCTGTCAGCGGGCTAACTATCACTTTAGAACTACACACTCTTCACCCAGAGTGTTTTTTAATTGGCTTAATAAATTGTCATTAGCATCCACCTTAAACGGCAGGCGCATGGCTGATTTTTCTTTCTCGCCCAGTACCAAAACCACGTCAGTCGTGCCAGCATTCTCGCCACAAACAGACTTCATTTTCACTAACCGCGAATGGTCATTCGGGTCTTTAATATACACAAATAACTTTGAAGCGGGAATTTCTGGCGCAACATTAACAGGCGCCGAATGAGTTTTTGGCTGCGGTTTGGCGGCGTCATTTTTTACGGCAGACTTCGGAGAAACTCCATTTTTCTGATTACGATAAGCTTCACGGCGCTCTTTTTTTACGGCAGAGCTAATTTTTGGCGCTTCCATTTTACGTCCAGTCGACTCATAGCCATTGATATCGTTGTCCGTAATCACAATAATATCATCGGCAATTAGCTTACTTTCATTGCCCAGATTTCCGTCACGATCTCGCGCTGAATTTTTACCAGAAACTCGAATCACTGCGTCCTGAACCAGCTTGGCGCCAACTTTTTCATACAGATTTGGAAAGACAATTATTTCACCCTCGCCGAATTTATCCTCAATTCCCACAAACGCCATTTTCGAACCGCTTTTTGTGACAATCGTACGAACAGTGCTAATAATTCCCCCGACCGTCATCATTCGACTATCATATTCAGGAACTAATTGCGTCAACGGTTGAGTTTGCTCGCTCAAATACGTTTCATATCTATCAAGCGGATGCGCCGAGATATACAGCCCCAACAATTCTCGCTCCCACATCAAGCGCTCTTTATCGTCGTGTTTCACAGGAGCCTTCTGGAGATGAAGAGTTGATTGGACGCTCGCCGCATCATCGCCACCCAACATTCCAAACAAATTGGTCTGCCCGCTGGCGGCTTCTTTTTGGAGCTTGGACGCAAATGATGTAATAGAATCCAGATTGAAAAGCAAATCAGATCGATCGCCCATATCATCAAACGCACCAGACTTAATAAGCGACTCCCAGGCTTTTCTATTGAACTTGCTGGTTGAAACACGTCTAGCAAAATCCTCAACCGACGTAAACGGCCCATCTTCGCGCGCCCGCAGAACTTCCTCGACCGCACCAACGCCAACTCCCTTCACCGCCGACATTCCGAAACGAATTTTATTCTCGTTCGGCACCACAGCAAACTCAACGAACGACTCGTTTACATTAGGGCTCAACACGCTAATTCCCATGTGCTTACATTCAGTAATTTCAATTGCCAAACGATCGGTATCATCATGGTCGCTAGTCATAAGCGCCGCCATAAACGCGTCAGGATAATGTGCTTTCAAATAAGCCGTCCAATAAGCAATCAAACCATAACAAGCGGCGTGCGACTTATTGAAACAATAGTTGGCGAACTCCTCCAACTGAGTCCAGAAAGTTTCCGCAATTTCCTTAGTTGCGCCACCAACTTTAACCGCACCCTCGACAAATTCAGGCTTGACCTTTTTCATCAAGTCAATTTTCTTCTTACCAACAGCCTTTCGCAACGTGTCAGCCTGACCGCCAGTAAATCCACACCATTCCTTAGAAATCTGCATAAACTGTTCCTGATAGACCAAAATTCCATAAGTATTTTTCAGCGAGTTTTTCATTCCAGAATGCAAATAAGTTATTTCTTCCTCGCCATGCTTACGCCTGATAAAACTGTCAATAAACTGCATCGGTCCCGGACGATAAAGGGCCACCATAGCAATAATATCTTCAAACGTAGTTGGCTTTAGTCCGCGCAAATATCGCTTCATTCCCGCCGATTCCAACTGGAATACACCAGTCGTGTCGCCGCGCTGAAACAGCTCGTAGGTCTTTTTATCATCAAGCGGCAGCTCCGAAAGATTAATCTCTTTCTTGTAAGCTTTTCGGATAATCCTCATGGCGTTATTAATAATCGTAAGGTTCGAAAGCCCCAAGAAGTCCATCTTCAATAGACCCAGCTCTTCAACCTCACCCATCGGGAACTGAGTTGCCACCACACCCTTTTGCGCCATTTCAAGCGGAATATAGTTAGCCAACGTATCTGGCGCAATCACCACGCCACAGGCATGAACACCGTGGCTACGAATCGTCCCTTCCAGCTGAATTGCATAGTCCAGAACTTCCTTCGCGGTCGGATTATTTTCATACTCATTCCGAAGATCAGCATCCTCTTTAATACTCACAGATAGCGGAATATGACGCCCCTGGTTTGGCGGCGGGACTAACTTCGCCAAGCGGTCGCTCTCAGCGTACGGAACTTCCAAAACTCTGGCAACGTCACGCACTGCCATACGACCAAACATCTTGCCGAACGTTGCAATATTACTAACGTGATCTTCGCCGTATTTTTTTGCACAATATTCAATCACTTCGTCGCGGCGCGTGTCCTGAATATCGACGTCGATGTCGGGCATAGAAATACGATCAGGATTAAGGAATCGCTCAAATAGCAAACCGTATTTTAGAGGATCAAGATCTGTAATGTTCAATGCATACGCAACAATCGAGCCAGCCGCGCTACCACGCCCTGGACCAAAAACAATTCCTTGAGATTTTCCCCAGTTGATAAAATCCTGGACAATCAAGAAATAACCTTCATAGCCCATATTTCCCATCACGCCAAGCTCCATCTCAGCGCGCTCACGAACCTCATCAGACAGCTTCGGAATAATCTCATCAGGATCCAACTTTTCAGCCTCCTCCTTCGAAGCTCCATTGTAACGCTGCAACAAACCTTGATATGTCAATCTAAGCAGATACGAATGTTCGTTCTCGCCGTCTGGCAATGGATATTTTGGAATAAGAATTCGCCCAAGCTCAATTTCAACATCACAGCGATCAGCTATTTTTTTCGTATTGCGAATAACTTCAGGAAATTCCTCACCCCAGTGATCGATAATATCGCGCGGATCCGTCAAATGAAGCTCAAAATCCTTCAAACTCATTCGCTTTTCATCACTAAGGTACGAGCCCGTCCCAACACAAAGCAAAATCTCGTGCGCGTCTTGATATTCGTGCGTCAAATAGTGGCCATCACAAGTTACTACCATTTCAATACCAAGCTCTTTTGAAAGCTTAATCAAGCCCTCGTTGATCTTCGCCTGCACGTCCCAGTGCGTGTTCGACTTCGGATGTCCGTGGTCCTGCAGCTCCAAATAATAGCGATCGCCAAAAATTGACTTATACCATTTGGCAATCTCACGGGCGCGATCATAATCATCTTCTTTCAGCGCCACGCCAATTTCGCCACTTGCACAACCACTCAGAACAATCAATCCCTCATTCAATTCCTCCAGCAAATCATGGTCAATTCGCGGCTTATAATACATTCCCTCCAAATTGGCGCGAGTCGACAGCTTCATCAAGTTGTGAAAACCCGTGTTGTTCATCGCCAGCACGGTCAAGTGAAAACGCTGCTTATCCTTACCTGGATCGCGGTCAAATCGCGAACGAGTCGCCACGTAAGTTTCAATTCCGATAATCGGCTTAATTCCCGCTTTTTTGGCAGTCTTGTAATAGTCCAAAATACCGCTCATCGTGCCGTGATCAGTTACGGCAGCAGCCTCCATCCCGAGCTCCTTAACCTTATCGACCAAGTCATGAATCTTAGTCAATCCGTCCAGCACCGAATGAAAAGTGTGATTATGAAGATGCACGAAATCTGACGGCTTCAAAGCCGCCGACGATGATTGTTCGCTTGTCCCCTCAGTCATTAATAACAATTATAGCACGCTATTGACGACGTTGCATTGTCTCAATTAAGTGGTTGATAAAATCAGCCAACGGCGGAAAAATGTCGGCAAATTGCCCCAAAATCCAAATCAATATCGCAATCAATAGCGTCGCGCCCAAAGCACTTCCAAGGCCAAAGAAAATTCCTCGAACAAAGTTCATCAAATAAACTTGGCGTCGGGATTTATGAAAATCAAAGAATAAATCCTCCAGAATCGCCCGACGAGCACCGTTTTCATTATCACGAACGACTTTTTTTGCCAACTTATTTGGCTGTTCTTTGGCTGACTTTTTCACTCTTTTTTACCTTCTTCTTTGAGAAAAATTTTGAGAAAAATCCGCTCTTTGAAGCGAAGCTTTTGGCTAGTTCCATGCCAACTGAAACCGTACTTACAATTCCATTTAAGTTAGCAATTCTCTGACTTATCGCCTCCACGTTCTGCTGAGTTTGGCGAATTTGACGCGTTAATTTGATGATAGAAATTGTCATAGTGATCATCATGATGACAAAAATCACCATCAAAATCACTAATATAATAAGCAATCCGTTCATGCTATTTATTATACATTATTTTAGGCGATCCGCCAGATGGGCGCGCAATTTATCACCGAAGTTAGGATCGCGAAGCCCAAAGTCGATTACCGTTTTTAGATATTCCAATTTGTCGCCAGTGTCATAATAAGTGCCGTTCGTAATCTCTACGCCATAAAAATCAAATCCGTCGTCAATCATTTGTTGCATAATCGGCTGAATCGTAAACTCGCCGTTACCATCAAAATCTTCCTTGGCTTCGTCTAGATAGCCAAAAATCTCACCTGGAAGTAAATAGCTACTGACGCTCGCCAAATCAGAAGGCGCATTATCCTTACCTGGCTTTTCGACAATGTTCGTCATTTTTATAACGCCGTCTTTCACTACTTGACCATTGATGACTCCATAACGATCAAATTCCGCATCATCAGTTATCTTCTTGCACGACAGAACCGCTCCGTCTAAGCTTTCTGACGCCTCGATCATCTGTCTGAAACGACTTGGACTAGCCGCAATAAAATCGTCTGCAAATGTGTAAATCACAGGCTCATCATGATGAATTAAATGTGAAGCGCAAGCCAAAGGCGTTGCGTTGCCGTACGGACCTTTCTGGCGAATATAAATAAAGTTTGCTATCTCAGCCAAATTCTGCACCTCGTCAATGAACGGCTGTTTTTTAGGACCGCCAGCGCGCAAATTGGCCAAAAGTTCTTCATTCGGCTCGTCAAAATGATCCTCAATTGCTCGCTTATTCGCGCTACCAATAATAATGATATCTTTAATGCCAGCCTCAACCAATTCCTCGACGACGTATTGAATAATCGGCTTATCAATCAGTGGCAACATCTCCTTTGGCATGGCTTTGGTTTGCGGCAAAAATCGCGTACCAAAACCGGCGGCAGCGATGATAGCCTTAGTTGGTTTTCTCATATTTCAGCTCCTATTCCCTATTATTTCAGCAATTCTAAAGTTTCTCGCGAATCAGTTTCTGAGCAAGGCTTGGGTTGGCTTGACCTTTAGACTTCTTCATGACTTGCCCAACCAAATAGCCAATAGCCTTATCTTTTCCAGCCTTGATATCTGCAATTGACGCCGCCGAAGCTGGATCATTCAGAACTTCGTCAACGATTGCAGCAATCGCCGATTCATCAGAAACCTGCAACAAATTCTTCTCTTCGGCAATCTTACGCGGATTTTTCGCGCCAGCCAGAAGCTCATTGAATAACTCCTTCGCATTCGTACTGGAAACTTCAGACTTCTCTGTTATTTCAGCCAATTCTATCAAATCGTCGACCGCCACGCGTATAGATTCACTGTCCGTTTGCGCGCCATCTTCATCAGAAGTTGTCAATGCGCTCGCAAACCAATGCGCGACTCGCTTAGCGGAAGCCTCGCCCGACTTTTCCTGGACTTCCAATGTAATCTGGGCGTAATCCTGATTAGACAAAAGCGAATTGATAACAGATTTATCCAAGTTCAGCGCGCTCCATTTTTCCCTATATTCACCCGGAAGAATCGGCACTTTGGACTGAATTTCAGCAATCACCTCGTCAGTCAACACAACTGGCGGAATATCTGGATCTGGCATATAGCGATAATCCTGAGCATCCTCCTTTGACCTCTGAGAAATAGTTATCTGCTTGTCATCATTCCAACCCCTGGTTTCCTGAACAACTTCTTCGCCACGTTCCAAAATATCGACTTGGCGCTTGAACTCATACTCAGCAGCCCTTTCAACGCTGCGGAAGGAATTGAGATTCTTAATTTCAGCGCGCTTTCCAAGCTCCGTCGCGCCCTTCTTCGCCACCGAAATATTGACGTCAAATCGCATATTTCCGTGATACAAATTACCGTAAGTCACGCCCGCGTAAACCATCAATTTATGAAGTTCCGAAACGTAAGCTTTAGCCTCCTCAGCCGAATGCATATCTGGCTCAGAAACAATCTCAATCAGCGGCGTGCCGGCGCGGTTAAGATCAACCAGCGAATAGCCATCGTGGTGCGTCAATTTACCAGCATCTTCCTCCATGTGAGCGTGGTCAATTCGCACACGTTTCAAAGAACCATCTTCCAGTGGCGCATCAACATATCCAGCCAAAATAATCGTATTATACATCTGTGAAGTCTGATAGCCCTTTGGCAAATCTGGATAAAAATAATGCTTTCGATCAAATCGGCTAACGTGCGCAATAGGCGAATTCAAAGCTTTTCCAGCGCGAACCGCCAACTCAACAGCGTGCTTGTTCAAAACTGGCAACATCCCCGGCAAACCAAAGTCAATCTGATGCGTCTTAGTATTCGGCTCAGCGTCACGAGCATCATTGTCGGCCGGACTAAATAGCTTGGTTTTTGTCGCTAGCTGAACGTGACATTCAATACCAATTGTCATTTCATAATCGTCATATACACTCATTATAATGCTCCCAAATCTTTTAATGCCTGTTCAAAACTCGCCATAGCTCGACGAAAACTCTGCGCCGTTACCGTTACGTTGGTTTCGTGGGCAATTTGATTACGCAATTTATGCGCCGCCCAAAGCCCATTTTCATCGCTCCAATATCCCTTGCGAGATTTCATACGTTCGCCCATCGTTTCGCCAGCCACGCCGCAGTCGCGCATAGCTTTGTCCAGCAACTTATCCGCCTTCATTATCGCCATCTGCATACTTTCCGATTTTCTGGTTTCGACATTGCGCAAAATTTGCCGCCAAACCCTCTGGTACATTTCTCTGTCAATTTGACCGCGACCACGAGAAGTCAATTGAATAAAAATCATCAGCAAGGCGCCGATAATCAACGCCGCAACAACTATCGCGACCATCAATCCGTCCATCAAATCTTCTCCACTTCCGAAACTAGCTTCAGCAAGTTCTTATCCGACTTATAATCGCCAATAAGCTGCACGCCAATTGGCAATCCTTCATCGCTATTTCCAGCCAGCGCCGAAACCGCAGGAAGTCCAGCCAAACTTGCTGGCACAGTCATAATGTCCGCCAAATACATTTTTATCGGATCGCTAGCATTCTCCCCAATCTTAAACGCAGGAGTCGGCGCAACCGGCATCAATAGCGCGTCATATTCGGTAAATAACTTCTTAAATTCGTCAATCAACAACGTCCTGGCTTTTTGAGCCTGCATATAGTAAGCGTCGAAGAATCCGCTTGACAATACGAAGCTTCCTATCATAATTCGTCGCTTATTCTCAGTCATAAATCCTTCATTTCGACTGCGACCGTAAAGTTCCGCCAAAGTTTTTACTTCCGCCGCTTGATGACCATATCGCACACCGTCATATCGCGCCAAATTCGAGGATAATTCTGCCGGCACAATTATGTAATACATCGCCAGAGAATGTTGCATCATACTCAAATCTACTTCTTCAATTTCGTAGCCAAGCTGCTTCAATTTCTCCGCATAATCAAGCGTTTTTTGGCGAACTTCCGCGTCCACGTCATCAGTCATACACTGCTTGACTAGACCTATTTTTTTCTTTGCAAATTCTGGCTGATTATTCCAAAAATCAGGCAAAGTAGTCATATCTTTATCATCGCGACCAGCCATAATTTCCATCACCAAATCAGTGTCTTCTGCATTCGTAGCAAAACAACCAATTGTGTCCGTGCTTGATGCCATCGCCACTACGCCATAACGACTAACTGCCCCATAAGTCGGCTTAATTCCAACCACTCCGTTAAAGCTAGCTGGCTGACGAATCGAACCGCCAGTGTCCGTACCAAGCGCAAACGGAACCACATCAAGCGCCGTAACTACCGCCGATCCACCAGATGATCCACCGGCAACTCGCGTTTCATCCGCAGCGTTCTTCGTTGGGCCAAATGCCGAGTTTTCCGTCGAACCACCGTGCGCAAAAGCATCCAAATTCGCCTTACCAATGCAAATCGCACCTTCCGCTTCCAATTTTTCAACAGCCGTTGCCTGTAGTGGCGCATTAAAGTTTTCTAGCATTTTTGAAGCGGCAGTCGTTGGCGCACCAAACGCCAAAAAATTGTCCTTCACAACAAATGGCACGCCCGCCAATCGTCCAGAAATCTCGCCAGCATCAACTTTTTCTGCTCGCTCCAGCGCACGCTCTTCCGTCAAGCTAAGCAGCGCATTATACTCCTCAATTTCACGCGCTCGTCGCAATGCTTCTTTTACGTTCTCGACCGCGCTCTTGCCAATAAAATCACTGATCTTACTCATTACAATACCTGCGGAACTTTCACTTGGTTATTCTGTTTTTCTGGCGCCAAATCAAGCAACTTTTCAACAGGAATCCCCGCCTGAACTTCATCTTCGCGCCAGACATTGCTCAATCCCGTAACTTGATAAGTCGGCTCAACACCCGACACGTCAAGCTCGCCCAACTGCTCAATATAGCCAATTATATTTTCCAAATCTTGGCGCAGTCCGTCGGTTTCGTCATCAGTCAATGCCAGACTACTCAAACTCGCCAAGTGCTGAATATCGCTGGTAGAAATAGTTATCATACCAATATTATACCACTAAAAAAAGCCGCCCATCAAAGTGAGCGACTTTATTTTTCCAAGTTTTATTACATTGAGTAATCTTGGTAGTTCTTGTAGCGACTGTAGTCTGATGGAATAGTCTTTACTGAGCTGCCCGTATCGTGTGCTTTAACGGCGATTGTGATAGCGCCAGTCAATAGTACGACAGAAGAAGCCACAATCAACATCAAAGACAAAGCCTTTGACATGTTGCGTCCCTTGACAATTTGACAAATGAAGTAAGCGCTAGTAGCAACAATTGCAAGAGCTAATGCGTATGGCAAGAATTCACCCAAGTACAAACTCTTATAGAATTCGCCGCCGTCACCAACGCCGATAAACAGCAATGAGTTGATCAAAATGCTTACTAATCGAGCAACCAAGTCAACGGCTGGAATAATCAAAACCGCCAAACCACCGTAAGTTACCAATTTGTAAGCTGTTCGCTTTGTGTAGCCTTCACGCTCCGGAACAGCTTTTGATACGCGGGAGAATAGAACTAGTGACAATACAGCCAAAAGCACAGCAAACACTGACGCTGCAACAATTCCTGTTCCCTGAGTTACCATTGATGGCGCGAAAAATCCGCCGACACTTCTTAATAACATTGATGTTGAATTCGTCCACAAACCAAACACCTTAGTTATGATGTCAATCAGCAACATGATTGAAACAATTGCCGAACCCATTGCTAAAGCGTATTCCAAAGTTAGCATCTTTGCTTTGCCCTTATTTGGGTCTTCATATGCGTATTGTGGATATGCTTGGTAAGCATTTGGTTGCATCGGCATTTCTGGTTGCGCGACGTTTGTTGGCTGTGGTTGTTCTTTTGTTGCCATAATCCCTCCTAATCTAATAATATTTTTATTCTACATCGTATGACGAATTTCTGCAATTAAATCACGCAGCTCCGCCGCTTTTTCAAATTCCAAATTAGCGCTATGCAATTCCATTTGCGCTGTCAGATCTTTAATCAAAGCCGGATATTCGTCTTTTGGAATTTTCTTCAGGTTAAGCTTTGGATTTTTATCAGACTCTTTCTGTGGGATAATCGAACGCAACCCGTCGTCAATTTTCTTCTGAATAGTTTGCGGCGTAATATTATGCTCTTCGTTATATTTCTGCTGGATCGCTCGACGTCGATTCGTTTCGTCAATTGCTCGACGCATACTATCCGTAACATTGTCGCCATACATAATAACTCGCCCATCAACGTGCCGCGCCGCTCGCCCAATCGTCTGAATTAGCGCCTGCTCACTACGCAAGAAACCTTCCTTGTCGGCGTCCATAATTGCCACCAAACTGACCTCCGGAAGGTCCAGACCTTCACGCAATAGATTAATTCCAACCAGCACATCATACGTTCCAAGCCGCAAATCTTTCAGAATATCACCACGCTCCAGCGTATCAATTTCGCTATGCAAATACGCTGTCTTCACGCCATTTTCCGTCAAATAAGCGCTCAAGTCCTCCGCCATTCGCTTGGTTAGTGTCGTCACCAACACGCGATGACCTTTTGCAATCGTCTGGCGAATTTCCTCCATCAAATCATCGACTTGCCCATCGGTTGGTCGAACTTCAATCGGCGGATCAAGCAGTCCAGTCGGTCGAATAAGCTGCTCAGCTGGCTTTGGCGAATGAGAAAGTTCATAATCTCCCGGCGTGGCGGAAACATAAATTGCCTGATGAATATGCTGATTGAACTCGTCAAATCGAAGCGGGCGATTGTCTAGTGCGCTCGGAAGACGGAAACCATGCTCAACCAAAACTTCCTTACGGGCGCGATCACCATTATACATTCCTCGAACTTGCGGCAATGTCATGTGTGATTCGTCAACCAAAAGCAACCAATCGTCCGGAAAATAATCAATCAAAGTTGCAGGCTGCTCACCAGGTTCTCGGTCGGTCAAATAGCGCGAATAATTCTCAATCCCCTTCACAAAACCAGTTTCCTTCAACATCTCCAAATCATATTTGGTACGCTGACTTAGCCTTTGCGCCTCTAAAAACTTGCCGTTATCCTCAAACCATTTCAGCCGTTGATTAAACTCATTTTCAATCCCAATAATCGCCTTTTCAATTCGTTCACGTGGCGTCGAATAGTGGCTGGACGGGAAAATTGTCAATTGGTCCGGCCGATCCAAAATCTCGCCAGTCAAAGGGTCAATCTTCGTCAACCGCTCAATTTCATCGCCAAAGAATTCCACGCGAACCGCAGTGTCTTGGCCTGCTGGAAAAATATCCACAACATCGCCGCGCACCCGAAAAGTTCCGCGCGCAAAATCGACGTCATTGCGCTTATACTGAATGTCTGTTAACAATCGGATAAACTTGTCCTGAACTCGGCGCTCACCAACGGTCAATTTAATAGCCATATCGGCGTAAGTTTCTGGCGAACCAATGCCGTAAATACAACTCACGCTCGCCACGATAATTACGTCGCGGCGCGTAAGCAGCGCGGAAGTTGCCGCGTGCCTAAGCCGATCAATCTCGTCGTTGATCTTCGAATCTTTCTCGATGTAAGTGTCGCTTGAAGCGATGTACGCCTCTGGCTGGTAGTAGTCAAAATAGCTAACAAAATAGTGGACTTCATTGTCCGGAAAAAATTCCTTAAACTCAGAAAAAAGTTGCGCCGCCAAAGTCTTATTATGAGCCAAAACCAGCGTCGGCACATTGCGCTCGGCAATAATATTCGCCATCGTAAACGTCTTCCCTGAACCAGTCACACCCAGCAAAGTTTGCTCGCGCTGACCTTTTTCCAAACCATCGACTAACTGAGCAATTGCTCGCGGCTGATCGCCCGTGGGCTGATATGAAGAAGAGAGGCGAAATTTATTCACCTCTCTATTTTACTATATTTATGAAAACTAGTCTTGACTATAAGTTTGAGACGAGCCAGAAACTTCACATTTGCCGTCAACCAAACGACTTGGAACCGACGCCGACTTCAAGTCTGAACATGACATACCGCCTTGCTGCGTGCCCGCAACAATTGCAATTTCACCAGTGCCGTTCTTTGGTCCGATAATAGTATAAGCATTCGTCAAGCCATATACTGCCGCATATTTTCCATATGCACGGTCGATGATTGGCTCATACACAGAACCTTCACGCTCTGGGATTGGCTGACCGACTTTAGACTTCAAGAACTTCTTCAAAGAACTATCAATATCCAACTTATCGACATCGCTTGCTGAAGTTAAACGAATGCCCGTACCGTCGCCTTTGGTTCGGAAATCTTTATATTCTTTCTTTGCCTCATTTGACGGCTCCTCGCCTTCACCGCGAGTTTTTTCCAGTGAATCAGATGAATCCTTCTTTGTCTGGCTACTTTTTACCGAAGCGCTAGAATCCTTGTCTTTATACATAGCGCCAGCAATTATCCAAGTAGCCATAGCAACAATAGCTATGCCCATAACAATCACCGCCGCGATCAGCCATTTATTAGCCGTTGATTTATTTTCCATAAAACCTCCATTTAGATTGTGCTTTGATTGTATATGATGTATTATTCGCCGTCAACGTATTGTAACCATAGGCATTTTATGATATAGTAATAAAGTTAAAATCATAAAATAAAAAGGATAATGATGACACCTAAAAATGTTTGTATTCCGCGCGAATTGCAACTTCAGGCTGCAATGTTCAGATTAGGAAAAGTCGATGACGAAATTCATGCTGGCTATGAAATTCTCCAAAAATATCATAAAACCGTAACTTTTTTTGGATCAGCCAGGATAACTGAAGATAATGAATATTATCAAAAAGCCAAAGATTTAGCGTTTCAGCTAGCCAAAGAAGGCTATACAATTATCACCGGCGGCGGCGGCGGAATTATGGAAGCGGCAAACCGCGGCGCTATGGAAGCTGGCGGAGAATCAGTCGGATTCAACATTCGCTTGCCACACGAGCAATCATTAAACAACTACACGACAGATTCGTTCGCATTCACCCACTTCGCGCCACGAAAAATCGTTATGACGCTTCTAGCTGATGCGTACGTTTGTTTCCCTGGCGGATTCGGTACAATGGATGAAATTTGTGAGATTATCACATTGACGCAAACCAAGAAAATGGCGCCCGTGCCAATTGTTCTGTTTGATAAAAAATTCTGGGGCAAATGGGATGATTTTGTGCGCGAAAATATGCTTCCAAATAAGCTAATCTCTGACGGCGATGAAAAAATCTACACAATTACCGAAGATATTCCAGAGGTGGTTAAATTAATTAAAAATCAGCGAACTTGTTGCGACCGATAGTTATTTCTTAGGTTTCGGCTCAATCCAACAAATTCCACCCTGGCAAACCACTCGCTCTACGGCTGGATTGTACGTGCGCGGGTGGTTTTTATATCGGCGCGTAATCTCAAATCCCAGACCTCGCTTGCCATACGTTGTTTGCTGCTTTCCCAGAGGCAACTGGCAATGATAGTTATTTATAACGTCAATTGGATTAAAAGAAATCACTTGCCCATCAACATCCAAAAGCACCCACTCAGAAGCCTTGAACGGCGCCCATTTGTCCACTTTCGGCGCAATAGCCATTAGTGATTGATAAATTTCTTCCGCCGTAGCGTTTGACGGATCCAGACCTAGAGATCGAATAATCGAGTGTGCCCTAGCCAATATTTCCGCAATCAATCGCACATCGCTATCATCCCTAGTCATTTGCCTGAGCTCTGTCAACGCTCGACGCTTCTTCACATCATCACCCAGTAACTTTCCCAAATTATGCGCCATTATAATTCCCTTTCTTGAATTGGCATAGCATGAAGTACTGTGCCAGCATATAAAATTCCAGCCTTTGCTCCAATTTTCATAACCACTGAACTAGCATTCGCACTGCCCATAATCACAGAGTTTTTCAAATTGCCACTTCGCGCCCATTCGCTCAAAAATCCCGACGCAAACGCATCTCCAGCGCCAGTTCTGTCAATTGACGGCCTATCATCATACATCAGCGCTCGCACGATGGTTTTTCCGTCGCTTGCAATTGAGCCGTTTACGCCGTCCGTCACCAAAACGACCGGAACTAATCTCAAGCCTCTTCTAACCAAAGCTTCCAAATCCTCGCCAGACACCAATTGCTGCATCTCTTCTTTGTTCAAAGTTAAAACATCGACATCAGACAATAATCCCAACAATTTATCCTTTTGTGCCAATTCTTTCTTCCCGGGATTAAAGCAGATTTTCATATCGCGACGTTTGGCTTGTTGGAATAATTTATGAAGCATCGGCATATTTCCCGCCAAAGTTGAAACGTATAGCCAATCCGCATCCTCTTCGGACAAATCAAAATCCGCCTCATGATAATGCGTTGAAGCGCCGCGGTATGTTAAAATTGTTCGCTCGCCATTTGAAGCTAATAGCAACACCGAATATCCCGTACTGTATTTTGGCGAATATCGTACCAAATGTGTGTCAATATTTTCCTTATCCAAGTCAGCAATCACCGCTTGACCCGCTGGATCATGACCAATCGCGCCCATAAAACTAGCATAATGCCCTTGCCTGGAAAACGTTACCGCGGCGTTTGTAGCTCCACCACCAGTCGAGAAATGGATCTGGTTTACGTCAGCCTTTGCCCCCAAATCCAACCGCGCAAAACAGTGTTCTGGACTTTCACAAACTGGCGTCAGTGCGTCTGATTGACTTAAAAATACGTCTTGAATCGCCGCACCAACGGTGATAATTTTTGCCATTAAACCACCGCCTTTCGCGCGGAATTAAACGCCTTAATCTTCGACTCCACCACTTCCTGTACGGCAGCATAAACTGGCGGCATTAATTTAACGATAGCGTACTCATTTGGATTTTCTCGCAAGGTTTTCTCCAAGGTCGTTCGAAAAGCGTAGCGCATATCAGAATTGATATTGATTTTAGAAACGCCAATTTTCGCAGCGTCCTCAAAATAATGTAGCGGCGTACCAGACCCACCGTGCAACGAAATCTGACAATGAATCGCCTCACGAATATCAGCCAACAAATCCAAATCCAACACTTTCGGAACTGGATATTTGCCATGCAAATTACCAATCGCCGCCGCAAAAGTATCAATTCCAGTCGCCTCAACAAACGCGCGCGCGCCCTCTGGCGTAGAGAAAGTCTTTTTTATCTCCTCGTAATTTATATCTTCCGTATGAACATTTGAACTTCCGCCAAAATAATGCGGCTCAGATTCCACTAGCGCGCCAGTAAACTTGGCATATTCAACAACCTCACGAGTTTTGGCAATAATTTCCTCGTCTGAAGCGTCGTGATTCGCCTGAGAAATATCAATATGGACAAACTCATATCCAGCGTCAATGGCTCGCTTACAGCCCTCAACCGTCGGACCGTGGTCCAAATTCAAGTACATTTCAATTCCATACTCAGCCTTATAATTGTCCACTAAATCGCGAACATTCTCTAGACCCATAGCCTTCACTTCGGCGTCAGAAACCTCAACCAACACTGGTGATTGGAGCTTTTGTGCCGCCCGCGCCACCGCAATCAGCGTCTCTTGATTGTCAATATTAAACGCCCCAACCGCAAAACGCTGCGCCCGTGTCCGCTGCATTAAATGACGCGCCCGCGTCGTGTTTTTCCGAATCTCTGAAATCGATAATCCCATACTGCCCCCTAAAATACTTATGGTAATTATATCAATTACCGCCCGCTATGCCAAGAGAATTGACATTTTACGTAATTAGTGATAATATAAAATAACTTTCGCTCAAGGCTTTGTCTTAGGGTGGAAGAGTCCTTTGTCCTCGAGCATCAAGAAAGGAAAAAAATGAGCCCTATCGCGAAGATGGCTAAATTTATGTTCGATGCATCTATCACCATCGTCGTGCTACTCTGTGCGGCATGGTTGGTGATAACCATTCACTTCTTCGTAACCTACGGGCCACTTGAAGCTGTCACATTTGCCCTAGGGAGCTTAGCGCTCATCTCGCTTATCTACGGTATGATACACCACGGCAAACCGTAGATAAGCACACACCCGTCAGGACTACTGCTTTGAGGTCTTTAATTAGATCTTGGCAGTAGCTCCTGGCGGGCTTTTTACTGGAGAAAATTGACAACACTACGAACAATTGAATCGACATCCAAACCGTGCTTTTGCCACAATTCAGACATTTTGCCCGACTCTCCAAACGTGTCATTGACACCAATTCGCTTCATCTTCACCGGCAAATTCTCACTAAGAATTTCTGCCACGCTTGAGCCAAATCCACCAACAATCTGCCCCTCTTCCGCCGTAATGACAGCTTGGCATTTTTGAGCCGCATCAAGCACAGCATCCTCGTCCAGCGGCTTAATCGTCGGAAAATGAATCACTTCTGCCCGAATGTCATATTCATTCGCCAGTTTTTCCGCTGCCGACAGCAACTGATAAGTCATCACGCCAGTTCCAAACAAGGCAACATCTTTGCCGCGCCTCAGCGTATAGCTTTTTCCAATCTCAAAAGTAGATTGATTCAGGAATAACGGCGTTTTTTCTCTTGGCAATCTTACGTAATTCGGGCGTTTATCTCCAGCCATTGCCGCCGCCATTAGCTTGGCTTCATTAGCATCACCAGGCGCCAAAACCACCATATTAGGCAAACTTCTCATCAGCGCAATATCTTCCAACATTTGATGCGTCGCACCGTCCGGACCAACATTAAGCCCTGCATGAGAACCAACCAACTTAACCGGCTGATTATTAAGGCAAATCGTCGTGCGAATCTGCTCCCAATTGCGACCCGGACTAAACGCCGCATAACTGGCCGCAAACGAAATATTTCCCATAGCCGCCAGCCCAGACGCCACGGTAACCAAATTTTGCTCTGCCACGCCAACTTCAATTGCCCGCGGTTTCCCGATTTCCTCGTAAAACTTACCAAAGCCAACACTCTCCATCAAATCCGCACTCAGCGCCACCACCAAATTATTTTTCTTCGCAATATCCACCAGGCCTTCGCCAAAGCCCATCCGAATTGCCGCAAGTTCCAAATTCTGCCAATTCTCCATTAAGAAACTCATTCGCCGCCTCCTTCGCTCAATTGAGCAAGCGCCCGCTCCGCCTCCTCGGCGTTTGGAGATTTTCCATGCCAACGGTAATCGTATTCCATAAAATCAACGCCACGGCCAGGAACTGTATAGGCAATTATCATACTAGGCTGACGAGAGATCTTAGCCTTATCAATCGCCTGAATTATCGCCAAATGATCATGCCCGTCAATCTCCTGCGCATCCCAGCCAAAACTTCGCCATTTATCTGCCAAATCCCCTAGTGGCATCACCTTTTCCGTATCGCCACCAATCTGAATATTATTTCTATCAACAATCGCAATTAAATTCGCCAGATTATATTTTTTCGCAAACATCGCCGCTTCCCAAATATTCCCCTCATCCAGCTCGCCATCACCCAAACTGCAGTAAACGAATCGCTCAGAATTGCCGCCCAAATATTGCAATGAATACGCCATGCCGGCCGCCTGACTTAGACCGCAACCCAGAGGACCGCTAGTCGTTTCAATTCCCGCCAGACTGCCGCGTTCTGGATGGCCTTGAAGTTTGGAACCAAATTTTCGCAAATTAGCCAACTCTTTTTTATCGAAAAATCCTCGCTCCGCCAGCGTGGCATATAAAAGTGGCGCATAATGCCCATTGCTCATCACGAAAATATCCCGATCTTCCCAATTAGGATTCTCAGGATCTAGTCGCATGGCATGAAAATACAAAACCGCCATAACATCAGCGAATCCCAAGCAACCAGCCGAATGACCCGAACCAGCTTCGGATAGCTCACGAATAACAGACTTTCGCAATTGTTGCGATATTTTCTTCAATTTTGCTATTTGGTCGGCATTCATTAAAGCACGCTCGTTTTATTAATCTCCTGCTGCAATCTGGAGAAAAT
>CAUUUJ010000013.1:0-18119 GCA_963548315.1 uncultured Candidatus Saccharibacteria bacterium
AATATATGGTTTTTGAAAATGAGCTAGCGGCGTCAAATATTAAAGTGAAGAAGTTTAGCACTCGCCAGCAAGTTGAAGAAAAAGACGGTTGGTTTAATGGTCGATTTAATGTGGAAAAAATTGTTCATGAAACGCCAGAAGATGCGCATTTTTTGGTCTGTGGAAGTTTACCGTTTGTTAGAGATGTTTGGCAAAAATTATCCGCCGCTGGTGTAAGCGAATTGAAAATTTCAACGGAGACGTTTTTTGAGCAATGATTGGGGTGACGACTGCAGTAGAATTATCATCGACAGTAATTGATGGTGATGATTTTGATGTGTTTTTGTCGCTGAGAGATGGCAATATTAGCGAGGATTTTTCGTCTAGTGTTGGTGAAGAAGTGACTGATGGTGTAGGTCGGTTTGATTTGGTGGCGGTAGCTAGCGGTGAAGCAGAGTTACCTTCTACCGAGAAAGTATCAGCGTCAATTGGTCAAACGGCATGTGCGACATGTGTTGGCTGCCCATTTCTTAGTCAGTGCGTAAAACCTCAGGCGTTAGTCATGAAACAGGAGTCGGAAAGACAGGAGAATGTATCTGATGATATGAATTCTGCGGATGAAGAGGCGATTCCTAATTTGTTGGAAATGACACCAAAACAAAGCTATTTGGATAGACTATTGGCTCCAGATGATTTCGATAGTCTGGATGAAAATGGACGCGGAGAATTGGTGTTGGCGGGATATTCAGAGTCTACCGATTATCAAGAGCCTATTATTAAAAAAGCACCTGAGCCAGTGGTATCAGAGGCGAAGCCCATAGATTTGACAACTAAAACAAATAAGTCAACTGAGAAACTCATACCGCAGGAACGAGAAGATAAAACTTCGACTAACCAGGCGGTTGAAGCTTCGGGCGAGGATGTGGGCATTGAGAAGATAGGGGTGGTCAGCCCTTCGGTGGAGATGAAGCCGCACATTATTGATTCTATTTCTGACGCAGTGCATAATGACAGCAAGAAGCCGGCACCAGAGTCCTTAGATGCGCCGACAAAGACGGAAAATGCGCCGGTATCGGTAGTGATAGATAAGAACACCCAAACCGTTGATGATAATAGCAATTCGCTGGAACATGAAACTGTTTACCCTGCGGCTAGCGATAATAAGATTGCTGCTAAGGCTGTAGAGTCTGAGCCGAGCCGAGCAGCAGAAAATGATGAAAGTGCTTTTACGTCAATTTCCGAGCAACAGCACATGACAGTGCAATTTGATGCAGTAGGGGCGGATAAATCTGCGATTACGGGACCAATTGACAATTCTGGCACGAAAGCACCAGTATACACTCAATCTAGCGAAATTAATATAGATGCGACGCCGGATTATAATAATTTTGTCGAATCGACTGACATTGTTGATAATGAGCGGCTGGTTGATACCGCAATAGTTGATGAAGCTAAGATTGATACTCCAAATGAGGAGATTGACGTATTGGCGGCGGATCAAATTTTCACTGATACACAAGACTCGTCAACTAAGCAACTTGACTATAGCGGTACGGTGGTAGAGTGTAGTCATGGTAAGGATAATGATTTTTGGGCTGAAGAAGATGCGGTTTTCTTTATCGAACGGCAGGAGTCCCCAGTAGTAGAGTCGGAAGCGTCTTCTGCTGAAGCAGTGACGATTGCGCTGCCGGTAGAAACGATTACAGTGCGTGAAGAAACTGATGACTCTGAGCCAGTGGAACAAGTAATTATTTCCACCTCACCGATTATTGAGCCAACACTTGATGTTGAGTCGGACGAGGTGGCAACGAAAATTCCAGAGGAATGTCTCGTGCTTCGTGAGGAGTTTGTGAAAATATCGGAAAAAAGCGATTTGCTGCGCAGTGATGATGAAATTAAAAGTGTAATTATGGATGTTAGTGACATAAAATCAGGCATCAACTTGTCCGGAGAGCAAGCAGAACTTAACGATATTCTGGATGATTGTGTCTATAATGGCGAAGAAAGTGTCGCGAATGGTGATGATTTGCTGATGAATACCCATCCATCATCTGGTTTATGGCCAGACGATAGTCCGCTAAATCCAGAAGAGGGGTTGGTGACAATGACTCAATCGGCTGCGGATGACTCATCATTGGTATCGCGGCTGGTTGGTGTGTTGGTGGTGGCGATGTGTGTGGCGCGCGGCCGACAAGCTAGAGCGATTCCGAATAGCTGATGATCTTTGCGTGGTGTAAGCGATAAATAGGGCTGCGCGAAATGATAGCGCGAAGATTGGCAGCTGATGAATGGTTAAAGCCTGATATAATGAAACTATGAAAGTGCTCGACAAGCCGAAAATTGATCGTCCCCGCGAGAAATTGGCACGTTACGGTACGGCGCGGCTGAGCGACTTGGAGCTGTTGATGGCGATTATTGGCAGCGGTAATGCTCGGGCCGATGTCGGCAAGATTGCGCGCGAGGTGTTGAAAATTTTGCGTCAAAAGGGCGGTGATGTTTCGTATGATGATCTGCGTAGCGTGGTTGGTTTGGGCGAAGCGAAAATCCCGGTGATTTTGGCGAGTTTGGAGCTGGCACGGCGGTACTTGCTGGATAGCGACCAGCCAATTATTGATAGTCCAGAGAAAGCGGTTGAGCTGCTGACCGACATTCGCGACAAAAAGCAGGAATATTTTGTTTGCCTGACGCTGGACGGTGCGAATCGTTTGATTGCCAAGCGGGTGGTGACTATCGGTACGTTGACGGCCAGCCTGGTACACCCGCGCGAGGTTTTCGCCGACGCCATCGCCGATCGTGCCGCCAGCATCATCGTGGCACATAATCATCCGAGCGGTAGCTTAAGACCAAGTCAAATTGATATAGCAACGACTGAACGCCTTAAGCACGCGGGTGAACTACTTGGCGTACAACTGGTTTATCACCTGTTAATTACCAAACAATCATTCCGGATTATCGACTAGAAAATGGTATAATAACCTTAATGATTACCTCTGATTATCAGGCGAAATATATTGCTCATGAGCTTGAGCGTGTCTATGCTAACGATGACGTTGCTAAGTTGTCGGGTCTGATGTTTGATGCTCAGATTATTCCGACACCGCACCAAATCGATGCGGCACTGTTTGCATTAAACTCGCCAACGGCTCGCGGTATTATCATGGCGGATGAAGTCGGTCTCGGTAAAACCATTGAGGCGGGCATCGTTATCATGCAATACTACTCCGAACGCAAACGAAAGATTCTGATCATTACGCCATCAAGTTTGCGTCAGCAGTGGGCACAGGAACTGCAGGAAAAGTTTAATTTACCGACAACCGTTGTTGACGCTAAATGGATTAAGTCAAAAAGAACCATTGAGAAAGACGGTATTTATATTTGCTCTTACGAATTTGCCAATCGCCATTCGACAAGGTTATCAAACGGCTGGAATTTGCTAGTTCTTGATGAGGCGCATAAGTTAAGGAATTTTTATAATAACCAAAAGGGTATCGCTAGTGCGGTCTCTGATATCGCTAAAGGTTCTGAAAAATCGCTGCTCCTCACAGCCACGCCTCTGCAGAATAGACTTGAAGAATTATACGGCTTAGTGTCGGTTGTTGACCCTAAATATTTTTATAAGCTTGATGTTTTTCGCCAACGCTATATTAAGTCAAATCATCCGTTTGCACTCGATGATCTTCGCTCGCGCATGAGCAAAATTGCCAAGCGTACTTTGCGATCGGAGGTCAAGAAATATATTAAATACACTGACCGTATTGCCAAGACGGTGCAATTTGAACCATCTGGCGATGAGCAAAAATTATATGAGCTGGTGGACGAATATTTGCATCGCGATAAACTGTATGCATTTGCATCTTCGCAGCGCCACTTGTCAGCGCTGATTCTTCGCAAACGTCTCGGTTCATCCACGTTCGCGGTTGCCAGTACACTCCGGAATATTGTACGGCGCATGGAGGAAGAGTATGCTGCGGGTAAGGTTCGCGATAACCGCGGTGGCTTGATTGATGAGCTGGGTGATCTGAACGATGAAGAAATTGAGGCATTTGAGGAGACTGGCGCTTACGATGACTATATAATTAAATCGGCCAAAGAGCGCGCCGAGTTTCAGGCTGAAATCGACGAGCTAAAATCATACGCCGACTTTGCTGATTCTATCAAAGAAAACGTCAAGGCTGAAAAATTGGTCGAAGCAATTAGTATTGGCTTTAATGCACTGGAATCAAAAGCTGCTCGCAAAGCAATTATTTTTACCGAATCAACCCTTACGCAGAACTATATCGCCAAAACGCTTAAAAAGCAGGGCTATGATGGAAAAATAGTGTTATTCAACGGACAAAATAACTCGCCGGAAAGTACCGAGATTTATCGCCAATGGTTGGCGGATAATGAAAATTCCGATGTCGTTACTGGTATAGAATCAGCGGACCGCCGCAAGGCGTTAATTGATAAATTCAAAGAACCTGAAATGCAAATTATGATTGCAACCGAAGCAGCTAGCGAGGGTATTAACTTGCAATTTTGCTCCATGCTGATCAACTACGATCTACCGTGGAATCCGCAACGCGTTGAGCAGCGTATCGGGCGCGTTCATCGTATGGGTCAGAAATACGACGTCGTCGTGGTGAATTTTAGCAATCAAGGTAATGTTGCTGAACAGCGAATTCTTGAACTATTGACCGATAAATTTAGTTTGTTTAAAAGCACGTTTGGTGCTAGTAATGATGTGCTTGGTGCGATTGAAAGTGGACTCGACTTTGAGAAGAAAATTAGCGATATCTTGAATACGTGTCGCACCGATGATGAGATTAGCCAACGGTTTGAAAAGCTGCAAGAAGAATTTAAGTCAGAAATTGATACTGAGCAACAAGCGGTGCGTACCCGGATTTTTGAGGGGCTTGATCCTCACGTGCAAGATCGTTTCCGCCGCTACGACGAGCAAGCTGAAGAAGCCTTTACGCGCTTTGAGCGATTGTTTATGAACCTGACGCGCTATATACTGCGCGGCAACGCGTCGTTTGCAAACGAACACGTTTTTGATCTAAAAACTGCACCGGAAAAAAACATCGAATGCGGAACATATTTCTATAAAACTGAACGCTTGCTGCACGCTCGGCAATACAAATATGCCGACGATTTGGCAGAATATGTGCGCCGTACAGCAAAGACTGCGCCAACGCCGCCGGCAGAACTTATCTTTGACATGAGCCAGTCTGATCGAGTCGCTTCTGAGGTTAAAAAGCTGATCGGCGCCCGCGGCACAATGGTTGTCGAGCAGGTAACCTTTCTGATGAAAATAGACTCTTCGGATATGAGCGAAAGTTACATTTTGGCGTCAGCGCAGACAGAAGACGGTATGTTGCTTGATACGGAGACTTGCCGCAAGATCCTCGAGCTATACGCTGCTGATAGCAACCAAAAAGCAGTTGCCCCTACAGAAGTGTTGCAAAATCACCTGGCTCAGCAAATTGCTGAACGCCAAGAGGAAGTCAAGGGTCGCAACACTGACGCTTACCTTGATAAAAAAGATCTATTAGAACGTCAATACAAAGACAAAATTGTCGAATATGAGATGAAGGCTGATAAGCTTAATGCTAAGATTCAAGATCTGCAAAAACAAGAGCGTCAGGCAGGCGATGCCGCTTCTCGTCTAAAAATTGCTAGCGAAGTCCAAATTTTGCGCAAAAAAGTTCGTGCCCTCAACCGCGAGAAATACGACCTCGAAGACAGTATGGACGAGCAAATATCCGATAAAATAGCTCTAGCGCAACGAGCGTCTGAGGGCGGGGTAATTACCGATAGGTTATTTACCATAGAATTTGCCATACAATAAGCAACTTACCGTGAAAAATGGCATAAAGTTGGTGATTTTCACGATAAATATGCTATAATAAATCATATGATTAACCAAACGACAAAAGACAAAATTGCATCATTGCATAAGCAATACGATAAGTTGTCAAAAGGCAAAGAAAGCGCGCTTTATGAGATATCTATGAGCGAGCTGTCGGAAATGGTTTACAACTCTAATGCTATCGAAAATTCTACGCTAACCTTGCAAGATACTGAAGCTATTATTATTCACAATAAAATCGTCAAAGATCACGAAATTAGAGAAATATATGAGGTGAAAAATCTTGCTAAAATAACTGCCGAACTACTTAAAAACCCCACCGAACGTCTATCAACCGGTCTAATATTGTCCATTCATTCGCTACTAATGTCTGGCATCAGAGATGATATAGCCGGTAGGTTTCGATCAGGTAAAGAATGGGTGTGCGTCGGTAGTAATTTGGGCGCCAATCCGGCATTTGTAACGAGACTGATATCTGAGCTGGTTGATAGCTATTATCAAAATGAAACTGACTATTTTCTTGATAAAATTGCGTATTTTCACGCAGAGTTTGAAGCTATACACCCATTTACCGATGGAAACGGCAGGATGGGTCGGGTATTGATCAATCAACAGCTTGCGCTGGCTGGCTATCCGCCAATTATTATCCAAAGTAAGAGTAAAAACACAGACTACTATCCATTGTTTGATGAATACACAAAGACCAATCGATACGATGGTTTTACTGAGCTATTTGCGCTACTGCTTATAGAATCGCTTCACAAACGAATAACACTACTATCTTCATCAAAAATTATCAAGCTGTCCGAATGGGCGAAGCAAAACGGCGTCGCTGGAAATGTAGCTGCCAATAAAGCTGCTCGACAAACCATACCGGCGTTTAGAGTTGGTGGAGTGTGGATGATAGGAGAATAATGGAATGAGTCAATCTAAAAAGATTATTTACGTTAGTTATACGTACGATAAGGAGCATGAAGAACTTCAACACACTATTGAGGAGATGTTCAATGAGGTCGTAGAGCTACCTGTGGAGAAGAGAGACTATGAATTGCCTAAAAAGGACAATATCACGATGCGTCTGCATTCGTGGCGAAAAGTGGGTGATTATTATGCCGGATCTCTTGTGATGTATACAGATGGATCGATGACTACAGGAGAAAAGGAGTCTTCGTCGCTTGAGAAGTTTGAACTACCCCAAGGAAAGAAAATCGTGCAAGTTACTTTATTCCTGTATTTTCCGTCTACAAAAATATTCTCCGTTTTATACAACCATCATGGTGCTAGATATTCCGCAATCATGAATTATTTGAATTTTATGCAGTTTAAACTGGGTTATGATCCGATTGTGTATCTGAAGCCTAAACTGATACTATATCCGGATGTACAGCAATTGCTATCCGACAAATCTCTGAGCCTCGCAACAGTATCAATTAGTAGGGATAAAATACCAACTACACAAGATAAATCCTCTCTGTTTTCTGCCTTTACTCAGTTAAGATCATATGTTTCTGATGAATCGGTTATAGAAATAACTGTTAAGAAGCGACCTCGCTCGCGAAGTGATGATGATATTTTGCGCAATCAATCCATATTTAACTTATTGGGTTCTGATAGCATTGAGGAATTACGATGTATGTACGAAAAAGTGTCGGCTAAATTTGGCGAAGAGCTAGTTAATATACTTCAGGAGAAGTATGAATCAAGCATTCAGACTAAAGATTACAACGACCCAGGTACTCATGAAAGTGTTCAGGAAGAAATGTACCATAATTATCAAACAAACAGAGAGCTGCTGACAAAGGCGGTTAGTAGTGAAGCTGATTAAGATCTGTTTTAGCTCTGTAATCATACAAATTGCAAGTATTTTATTTGTAGTAGCGGGAATTTCTCTATTGCTTTATTGTGGGATAAAGAACAACTTAATTTCTAAATTTGAGTATCCAGATCAAATCCTCATTATCTTTTTGTTGACATCAGCCATCTCGCTTTTTGGAGTGTTGTTTGCTAGGAAAAAGGATAAAGATAAGTTTGACTATTTTTTGCGGCAGCCATGGAGAAATGTACTGGTATCTCAGATGGTGACTATATTTATATTAAATACCATCTGTTATATAGCCTCAAAAATCTACAGCGAAGGCAATATGGGGCTATTTATACTCTCATTGTATAATGCATCAGCAATTTTTGGGGTTATAATAGTAATAACAGAATTAGTTGCCTTATTGGCACAATTCAAAATTGAATGAGGATGAAAATGAGTGAATTAAATGAGTATAACGAACAGCAAAACACAGACAACCACCAACTAATCAGCACCTCTCCCAGCTTCCGCACCGATCTAGCCAAAAAGCTAGAGGAGCTGGTTCCAGAGGCGATTGCGGATGGTAAGGTGGATGTTGTTAAGTTGAAGGAGCTGCTGGCGGAAGATGCTGGCGAGCCGAATGAGCGGTTCGGGTTGTTTTGGCCGGGCAAGAAGCAGGCGCTTCGGGCGACACAAGAGCCGACGACTGCAACGCTCCGACCCGCCAAGGACGAGAGCAAAGATTGGGATACGACCAATAATATTTTCATCGAGGGTGATAACCTCGAGGTGCTGAAAGTCTTGCAAAAGCAGTATCACAACAGCATCAAGATGATTTACATCGATCCGCCGTATAACACCGGTAAAGATTTTGTCTATCCGGATAATTTCAAGGAAGGTTTGCAAAACTATCTGGAGTTTAGCCAGCAGGTGGACGAAGGCAACAAAAAGATCAGTACCAACACCGAAACTGCCGGCCGTTATCACAGCAACTGGCTGAATATGATGTATCCGCGTTTGAAGCTGGCACGTAATTTATTGACCGATGATGGGGTGATATTTATTTCGATTGATGACGCCGAGCAAGCCAATTTGAAGAAAATTTGTGATGAGATTTTTGGTGAGGGAAATTTCTTGGGTAGTATAGCATGGAGACGCTTTAATTCTCAGGCAAATATTGGAATGTTTGCTAAGGTTAAGGATTATATTTTGATATATGCAAGGAATATAACGTTAGTGGATTTCGGTAGAATACCTCTTACTGAAACTGCAAAGAAAGAATATCAATACAAAGACGAGCACGGTATCTATGCGCGGCGTCCGTGCATAGATAGCGTGCGAGGACGCTATGTATATGATATTAAGTTGCCAAATGGAAAAGTTCTAAGTGAAAACTGGATGATTACAAAAGAAGTTTTTGAGGATGAAGACCGTAGGGGCTTGATACATTGGCCGCAAAATGGCGGCAATCCGATGAGGAAGATTTATCTACAAGACGCAATGAAGGCGGGTCAGATTGCTAACGACTTCTGGGGTAGTGAATTTGGTAATAATAAAAATGCGACGGAAGAAATAAAAAATCTGTTTGATGGAAAAAGAGTTTTTGATTTTCCTAAACCGTCTAAACTTCTCAAAAACATAATTGGATTAGGCTCTGCAACAAAGCTGAGTAATGATGATGTTGTGCTTGATTTCTTTTCCGGCTCCGCCACCACCGCTCATGCTGTTATGCAACTCAATGCCGAAGATGGCGGTAACCGTAAGCACATCATGGTGCAGTTGCCTGAGCCGACCGATGAAAAGAGCGAGGCGTTTAAGGCTGGCTATAAAAAGATTAGTGATATTGCCCGCGAGCGGATTAATCGGGCGGGCGAAAAGATTAAGGCTGACTTTGCCGACAAGCTGGCTGAGCGCGAGACGCCGCTGGATGTTGGATATCGTACTTACAAACTGGCTGACACCAATTTCACCAAGTGGCAAAGCGCGCCGACGGGCGATTTGACCGAATTGCAGGCACGACTTGATCTGATGCGCGAAAGCAGTAACGATAATGCTAGTGAGGAAGATTTACTGGTGGAAGTGCTTTTGAAAATGGGTTTGCCGCTGACTACGCGCACTCAAACCGTCGACGTCGATGGTCTGCATGTATATCAAGTCGTCGCCGAGGGCGATTCGACGGAAGGTCAGCCAGTGCTGTATCTCAACGAACACGCCAAGCCGACATTAGAACAATTACGCGCCATTATCACCGACCTGACTCCGAGTAAGTTTGTTATTCTCGACGACGCCTTCCAGGGTGACAACCAGCTTAAAACCAATCTGGTCCAAACTTGTAAAAGCTATGATGTAGAATTGTGGACGGTGTAAGATGACTCCAGTATATAAGACAACTAAAAACAACTCACTTGATATTAATAATCAAGGAGTCAAAGTTACAAAAATTGACGGTGAAGATTATATCTGTCTAACTGATATGGCAAAGGCTTACGGAGCAGACAAAGTCATAGATAATTGGTTGCGTAACAAGAATACTATAGATTTTTTAGGTGTTTGGGAGAGATATAATAATCCAGATTTTAATTTCCTCGAATTCGAGGAAATTAAAAATATCGCAGGCTTAAACAGATTTACAATGTCCGCAAAACACTGGGTTGAGCGTGTAAATGCGAAAGGTATTGTGGCACGAGCTGGCAGATATGGCGGTACTTATGCACATCGTGATATCGCATTTGAATTTGGTACTTGGTTGAGTCCAGAATTTCGATTACTAATTATTACTGAGTATCAGAGACTGAAGGCTATTGAACAGAAGAAGCTTAACTGGGATTCAAGAAGAATTCTTGCCAGTGTAAATTATAAATTACACACTGATTCTATCAGGGATAGTTTAATCCCATCCTTGAGTCATAGTGTTATAGATAAGTACGTGTATACGGACGAAGCAGATATGCTTAATCGGTTGGCTTTTGGCCAGACTGCTAGAGAATGGCGTAGACAAAATCCGGCTTTAGCTAAGGCTGGTCGTAATCAGCGAGATTATGCGACAGAACAACAACTTGTATTAATAGCAAACCTACAGAGTCTTAATGCTTTTTTGATAGATCAAAAAATGCCACAGCAGGAACGAATTATAAAATTAGCTGAACATGCAAGAAGGCACTACGATTCAATCTTAAAAGCGGAAGAACAGCATAATATGTTCATAAACGATAAGATAAAGAGGCTGAATCATGAAAATTAAATACGATTCCAGCCAGCCGTTCCAGCTACAGGCTATCAGCGCTATTACTGGTGTTTTTGAAGGGCAGCCTGACGGTGCTGATGCGTTCGATGCGGTTTTGCAGTCGCGATCGGTGCGCGGTTCCCAGGTCAGGCTGTTCGACGAAATTGGTGCAATTGGCAATAATTTGCTGCTTGATGACGATGCTATTTTGGAGAATGTTCGGTCAATTCAAAACGACAACGGCATCGCTCCGGTTAAAGAATTGGACGGCATGAACTTTTCCGTGGAGATGGAAACTGGCACTGGCAAGACGTATGTATACTTGCGTACAGCGCTGGAAATGGCGAAATTGTATGGTTTTTCGAAATTTATTATCATCGTGCCGAGCATTGCCATCAAAGAGGGCGTGAAAAGTAGCCTTGATGGCATGCGTGAACACTTTACGCGTGAGATGGGGTATAGCCCGTATGAAGCGTCGGTGTATGATGGTAAAAATCCAGAGGTGGTACAGAGTTATGCTACCAGCACTATGACGCAGTTTATGGTCATGACAATTGATGCAATTCGCGGTAATAAGAATACACGAGTAATTCATCAAGAACGCGACAAGCTAAATGGTATTGCCCCAATTGAATATCTGGCTGCTGTCAATCCGATTGTCATTATGGACGAGCCGCAAAATATGGAGAGTGAACTGTCGACGAGTGCGATTAAGGATTTGAACCCGATGTGCACATTGCGTTATAGCGCCACGCATACTAACGAATACAACATGATGTATCGGCTCGATCCAGTTGATGCTCACCGGGAGAAGTTGGTGAAAAGCATCGTGGTGGCGAATGCTCAGCAAGAGGGTAGTGATGCTAAGCCGTATATCAAACTCATCTATGTGCGTAATACGCCGAAGCTCCAAGCTTATGTCGAAGTGTTGGTTCGCGATAAAAATGGCAATGTTGGTCGAAAATCATTATGGGTTAATCATCATGACAAACTGGATATTCGCACCGGTAATAGTATTTATGAAGGCTATACCATCAATGAAATTTCGACGGTTCCAGCGAGTGTGGAAGTTGGATCGCAAGGGGTCCTGATGCTTGGTGAAAATTGGGGCGGCAATGAAGACCAGGTTATGCGTGAGATGATTCGTGTGACCATCGCCGAGCATATTAAGCGAGAATATTTACTGCGCGATCAAGGGATTAAAGTGCTGAGTCTATTTTTTGTTGATAAGGTGGCGAGCTATTTAGAGTATGATGATGACGGTAATATGGTTGACGGAAAATTTGCACGTTGGTTTGATGAATTGTACCAGGAAGAGCGAAAAAAGAGCCGTTTTTACGAAGATATTATGCCTGAAGATCCAAGTGAGGTTCGAAAAGCATACTTTGCTGAGATGCGTAAGGGCGGTAAAACAAGCTTTGTCGATAGCAAAGAGGGTAAGGGTAATGCACAGGATGAGTCGGCTTATGACCTAATCATGAAAGGTAAAGAAAAACTGCTCGACCAGGCAAATCCAGTACGGTTTATTTTTAGCCACTCAGCGCTGAAAGAGGGTTGGGATAACCCGAATGTGTTTCAAATTTGTATGATGCGCGAAAGTGGTAGTGAAAATGATCGCCGACAGACGATTGGGCGGGGTCTGCGTTTGCCAGTACGTCAGGACGGTACACGAGTGTTTGACGAGCAGATCAATCAGTTGCTGGTGGTTGCTAATGAATCGTATCGTGATTTTGCTAATAATTTACAAAAGGAATATAAGAAAGCTGGTGTTAAGATTGGTTTTGTGCGGCGTGGTGAGTTTGCGCGAATACCACTACATGACGATCCAAACAGTACATTGGGACATCAGAAATCAAATGAGGTCTGGGAGTGTTTGCGGCGCCGCAGTATGATTGATGACGAGGGTCGCGTGCTGGCCAATTTCACGCCGAATAATATTGGTTTTACACTTGATCTACCTGGCGATTTGCAAAAATATCATGCCGAGGTGGTCGATATTATTGAGGGCTGTAAAATTGATAAATTTGTTAAGGATGCGCGTAAAAAAGAGAAGATTCGTCCCAATAAAGAAGTTTTGTATAGTCCGCTACTTGAAGAATTGTGGAAGCGAATTTCACATAAAACGACGTACCGTGTGGTATTTGATAATGGCCAGATTATTATGGCGGCGATCAATGCCATTAAAGCCAAGCCTGAGCTTAAACCATTGAGAATTGAAGTGCAAAGACATAGGGTGCTTTTGAAGCGCGGCGGCGTTCATAATGACGGTATGGTCGGCGAAGCAACGCATGACTTGGCGGGAACGTTTGAACTGCCGGATATCATCTCTGAATTACAGGATAGCACTGGTCTCACTCGACGAACAATTGTTGACATTTTGATTGGTAGTGGTCGGCTACATGAATTCTTGAAAAACCCTTACGACTATGTGCAAATGGTGAAGGGTGTAATTAAGTCGGTACTGGCGCAGGTTGTGGTGGACGGCGTTGAGTATGAAAAGATGGGTGAGCGTAGTTATGAACTTCGCAATTTCCAAAAAGATAGCGACGAAGAAGTCGAACGATTTATTGATCGACTGTATCAAGTTAAGAATCAACAAAAAACAGTGACAGATAGATTGGCACTAGATTCGGCGACTGAACAAAAGTTTGCCGAGTATTTGGATAGCCGTGAAGATATCAAATTATTCCTCAAGTTACCGTCGAAGTTTACGATACCAACGCCAGTTGGTGACTACAATCCAGATTGGGCAATTGTCAAAGAAATCAATGGCGTAGAAAAAGTATATATGGTGCGTGAGACGAAGAACGGTGGCGAACGCGAAGATGAACTACATAAAATTGCTTGTGCCAAGAAGCATTTTGAGACAATTGGTATGTGTGATTACGCTAAGTCAACACCTGATGATTGGCGGGTGTAAGTATGTCAATAAAGAGCTGCGAGATACCCTCAGGATAATATATGAACAAGCCAAACAAAACTATCACCATCGCTCGCGCCATCATCTGTATCGGTGATGCTGCTAGAAATGCCAATGATTATAGTTTGCTGGGTGCGCTGCATGAGATGGTGGAGCAATTGTCACAGCATGGTGTTAACGACACTGACGTTGATATGAATTTGCTGCTGGAATATGTTAAGTCGTTGAACGATTGTGAATATTGCCGAGAATCTAACGGCGAGATGAGCACTGCCGATTTGGTAGATGAAATAAATCGACAATTAGCGCGTCTTAGTCAGGAGCAAGTGAATAATTCTAGTAAATTGACTTTGGAATTTGAGCCGACAGTTTATTTAGTGACTGCGAATTATGCCAAGGATGAGAATGGGACGACTTCTGGCGTATCAATAGCTTTGGTTTTTAATAGGGATGGCTCGGTAAGTGCGCCGCGCGATCATTTCTTGAATGCGGAATTGCTTAATTATTTTAATGATAAACATCAGGTCAATTATCAATTTATCGAAAATGGTTTACCGCCGAAACTTCAGGATTATCAATTAGTTGCGGGAACGGCGGAAGCGAGAGAAATCTTGCCGCGGGAATTGGAAGTGATAAATTTTTAAGGTTTTATGAAAATCTCCGTACACATTAAACCAAACTCTCGTCATCGTGAGGAAGTCATGAAAAATGATGACGACACATTGACGGTTTATGTCAAAGCTCCAGCAATTGAAGGTCGAGCCAACGCAGCGGCTATTAAATTATTGGCAAAACATTTTAAGGTTGCATCGTCCAAGGTTAAATTAGTGCGCGGTGCAACTTCAAAATATAAGATATTTGAGATTGATTAAGTTTACGGATAAACGGCGCCCGGTGTCATATCGCCGATTAAATTTTGTACCGTTACGAATGAATAGCCTTGTTGTTTGAGTGAGTCAAGGATACAAGGAACGGCATTTACGGATGTCGGATGAATGTCGTGCATTAAAATAACAGCTCCATTGCGAGCGCCAGCGACAGCCCTTGAGCAGACGATTTCGCTATTACGATCAGCCCAATCGCGCGTATCGACAGACCAAACAACTGCCGACATTCCGAGTTGACGGAATTGCTCCAAAACCGCCCGATTAAACGCGCCGTATGGCGGACGTATGATATTAGGCTTGGTGCCGACGGCTTGTTTTATGGCGTTATTCGTCTGGTCAATTTCACTAGCGAGTTGCTCTGCTGAAACCTTATTTAACTCTGGATGAGACCAAGAGTGATTGCCTAATTGATGTCCGCGCGACTGCATACGGCGTAATGTATTGGCACGTGCTGAAACTTTGCTGCCGATTAGGAAAAATGTCGCTTTGGCGTCGTACTTATCCAATATGTCCAACAGTTTTTCGGTGTATGGTCCGGGCCCGTCATCAAAAGTTAGAGCAATTGTTTTATTTGCGACGGTAGGTGTTGGAGCTGCGGGCGCTGGTTTTGGTTTTTCTGCGGGTTTGGGGATGTTGGCGAATTTTCTCGCCGTTGGATTTTGTAGATATTTAGATACGGAGGAAATTGGTACGGTAATTGTCAATTCGCCGTAAGATGATGGCAGTAGCGACGCCTGACCGAGCGGCCAAGCTAATGAGTTGCCATTATTGGTGATGATGAAATTGGACAAAGCTTCTTTATTTATGATTTCGTTAAGGTCAATTTCTGGCTGCTGGCGTTGCTTGATGATCTGAGAAATGCTATTTTTTGCAGCAGATATGATTGCTTCGGCGGCTTCATCAGATTGTTCTGTAAAATCAGCCAAGCCGACAACTTCGCCAGATTTTTTGTCGAAAGTCCAAAATTGCGTCATTGATGCTGGATGCGCGCCGTTCATATCCTGCTTAATATTGACGATAATCGACAGTGCTTCTGAAGTGTTGTGCGTGACTTGATAGCTAATTGTTTCGGTCATTGGCTTATCAAAAACTGTCGCCAGTAAAACCGTATTTTGAAAATCGCGATCAATTTTATCAATCGACTCGCTAATTAAGCGATTAATTTTTTCATTTTCCGTGATCGGATATTCAATTGAAACTTTTTCCCGTTTATTATCTCTGGTGACAAATTTTGAGCGAATGCCAGAATATTTCGAATCAGCAAAATAATACTTTTCATCAGATGGTGCAGTCGTTTGTCGCGAGTGTGATTGATTGAGGAAATATATCCCAAATAGCCCTGCTGAAAATAGCAATATCAAAAACGGTATGATAATAAATAGTTTTTTCGATTTTGGTTTTGCTTTTTTTCTCTGAATGCGCATATTATAAGTATAGCACTAGTATTTTGGTTTTGTTATTATTGATAATAAGTAGAGACTAGCTTGATCAAAAATTACAACAGAGAGGAATTTGCGGAGTGGAACTCGAGCCAATTGTAAAAGTCGATAAACTCGTTAAAACTTATGATGGAAATAACGTGGTCGACGGCGTGTCGTTTAAAGTTAAAAAGGGCGAGATATTTGGAATTCTTGGTCCTAACGGTGCGGGCAAAACAACAACGTTAGAAATGCTGGAAGCGCTCAGGCCAATTGACGGCGGTACGGCTACAATTGACGGCATAGATGTCGCTAAGAAACCTAAGGACATTAAGAATATAATTGGCATTCAGCTTCAGTCGACGGCTTTTTATGACAAACTAACTTTGCGCGAACAATTGAAAATGTTTGGTAGTTTATATGGTCGGACGGTTGATACCGAGGTGCTGCTCGCTAAGGTCCAATTGACGGAAAAGGCTAAGAATTACGTCGAGCAGCTTTCTGGTGGTCAAAAACAGCGTTTTGCGATTGCCTCGACATTGGTAAATAATCCGAAAGTGTTGTTTCTGGACGAGCCGACCACGGGGCTTGATCCGCAGGCACGTAGAAATTTGTGGGATTTGATTAAGGAAATTCGCGACGAGGGAATTACGATTCTTTTGACGACGCATTATATGGACGAGGCGGAATTATTGTGTGATCGTCTGGCAATTATGGATAGTGGTAAGATTATCACAATTGATACGCCGCATAATCTCATCCAGCAATTATTGGCGCGCGGTTTTAAGAAGGAACAAGTTGTTGAGCAAGCCAACTTAGAGGATGTGTTTATTGATTTAACAGGAAAGGCAATTCGGGATTAACATGAAAAAATATTGGATTGGAATATTCGGGCAAGTTCGCGCTCAGCAAAAGCGTTTCGTTCGAGATAAAATGGCGCTATTTTTCACTTTCCTTTTTCCGCTGATTTTCCTATTGGTTTTTGGGTCAGTTTTTAGTAATGATTCGACCAGTTTTAATATTGCAATTGTCAACAATTCGCAGACGGAATTTGCCAAAAGTTTCGTTAAAAATGCCAAAGAGAATTCGAAGGATTCGATTCTCAAAATTAAAGACGTTAAAGATATGAATGACGCACGCGAAAAAATGAAGCGGTCGGAGCTTAACGGTATTATTGAGCTTCCAAGTGATTTTGGCGCGATAAAAAATAATAGCAATCATCCTATTCCAACAGGCACGATGAACGTTCTTTACACCAAAGGTTCTGAGCAGGCGGGTAATACACTAGTGGCGGTAATGAATCAAATTACCAATAACATCAATAGTCAGATGGGTCAGCCTGAAGCTCCGCTTAAAGCTGTTGGTAAAGCGATTGGTGATGAGCAATTAAAATCGTTTGATTACATATTTACGGGGCTATTAACTTTCAGCTTGATAAGTATGGGTATTTTTGGCCTAGCTAATCAAATGCCGGCTGAAAAGAAACGTGGTTTATATCGTCGGTTACGCGCGGCGCCGTTTACTTCTGGTCAGTTAATCATCTCCACAGCAATTCACTATACGATTATTTCCTTGCTTAGCTTGATTATGATGGTTGTCGCTGGCGCTTTGATATTTCACTTTAATATGCGAGGCGATTGGGCGCTGTTTGTGGTTATATCTGTATTATCGGCATTCATGATGGTGGGAATAGGGCTATTGATTGCTGGCTGGTCGAAAAACGAAGACCAATCTTCCGCGTTAAGTAATTTAATTTCTTTCCCGATGATGTTTTTATCTGGTACGTTTTTTCCACTTCATCTATTTCCAGAATGGCTGCGAAGTGTCGCTCAGTTTATTCCTCTGACTCCAGTTACGGATGGATTCCGGTTAATTATGACTGAGCACGCTAGTTTTATGGAAGTCTTGCCACAATTTGGAATTATCGCGGCTTGGACTTTCGCGATCTATTTCGTGGCTATTAAATTATTTAGGTGGGAATAATAAACTGTCTCAATCAGATTGTTATATAGCACACTAAAATAAAAAATATCAACTTAC
>CAUUUJ010000014.1:0-14949 GCA_963548315.1 uncultured Candidatus Saccharibacteria bacterium
CCCTTTTTCATGCTTTTATTATGGCGAATTTTCAGAAAAATCTCAAGTGATAAATATGACGTAGAGGTTGTATGGATGCGAAAAAGTAGACAAGTCTTCCCTTTCCGTGGTATAATCTATGGAGTTACGGCCCTATCGTCTAGCGGTTAGGACACCAGGTTCTCATCCTGGCAACCCGGGTTCGATTCCCGGTGGGGTCACCATAAAGGGATTTATATTCCGTTCGGATTTGAAACAGCTCGTTTACCTCTGGTGGCGGGCTATTTTTGTGGGTTCCAAAGTTTATTTGTTCGTAGGTTGGAAGTTTGTTGAATATAGCACCGAAAAAGGCGGCTTTTCGCAGTGGATTACAGAGGTCGAGTAGTAGTTCTGGCAGGTGTTCCAAAATATATTTTGCATATTGCAAAACTTGGTCAAATTCGGCTTGTAAATTCGGCTGCCTAGCAATTTCTTCATCCAGCTCTGCTAATTCTTTTTCGACGCTAACAATATCCTCTTCAAGATATTTTAGGGCCGTCTCGCTTGTGACAATACGCATCCGATCATCTTGGCTGCACTCCTTGGAGTGCATGTTAAGTGAGCGGGGTAAGTATGAACGCTCTATCAGTTTCACCAATGACCAAGGGAGTATCCCAACCCCCTTAAGACAGCGCCACCTTGAAACGCATACTAGGGCGTATGCCCGGCGTATATTTTAATATTTTACCCGCATATGAACCAATAATTATAACTTGAGGATTTTTACTATTGATGAGACGCGCGATACAACACCAGCTATCAATGTTTTATTGACCAAGGGGACAGTTCTTAGCTATAATAACGTTAACGATAAGCTTTATTATGGAAGATAATAATATAAATACTATGATTACACGGCATGGCGGGGGGAGCGCGGATCCAGATAGCGATAAATCAATTATCATTAGAACTACGGATATGGTCAAAGAATACAAAATTGGTAAACAAAAAATCAGGGCCGTTGATAGTGTTTCTCTGGAGGTTAGTAAAGGCGAATTCATTGCTCTTGTTGGCGTGAGTGGCAGTGGTAAGAGTACCCTACTGCATTTACTGGGCGGATTAGACAAAGCTACCTCTGGCGAGGTTGTCGTCAATGGTCAAGAAATTCGTAAGATGAGTGACCGTCGATTATCACAATTTCGTAACCAAACCATTGGATTTGTTTTTCAGTCATTTTATTTACAACCGTTTTTGACATTGCGTCGTAATATTGAAGTCGCCTCAATGCCACAGTGCATGAAACGCGCGGAGCGTAAACAGCGCATTGAAGAATTAGCACGGCAAGTTGGCTTATATGATCGACTAAATCATCATCCACGTGAACTTTCGGGTGGGCAGATTCAGCGTGCCGCCATTGCTCGAGCGCTACTCAATAGACCTGCTATCATCTTGGCTGATGAGCCGACTGGCAATCTCGACTCTGCAAATAGTCATGATATAATCCAACTATTTCAGCAGATTCGAGAACAATATGGTACGACGGTAATTATCGCTACACATGATACTGAAGTCGCAGCCCAGGCTGACCGTGTCATTACACTAAAGGACGGGAGGCTTTATGATCAAGCTAGCTGACGTTGGAGTATTGGCTTTCACGAAGCTCCGTGCTCGTAAATTACGGACGTTCCTTACTGTCTTATTGGCAAGTATGTTGTTTGGTGTTTTAATTGCTGCTTCGCTCGTTACTCATGGGTTATTTCAGAGCATTGACTCGTTTCGCAAAGAGGGGCTAACGAGTCGTTACATTGTTAGCGTGCTAAATACCCCTCCCAGCGCAGACGAATTCTATAAAACTATTCGTGATCCCGGATTGGTTGCTAAAGCAAAAAAACGGTATGAATCATTGGTCACACAAAAAACTACTGAAGCAAAACGTCTGGGTTTAGAGTATTCTCATGTCAACGATCGGCCGCCATATACGCAAACATCTGATGGTTCTACACAACTATCTATTAATGATCCAAATGGTATCACGCTTCAGCTATTAAAAGAAAAATATAGCAGTACGCCAGCTTTTGACGAGACAAAATTGTCACAACTCGCCAAGCAGTACGGCGCAATTAAAACTTTTACCGAAGAATCGTATGCTATCAAAAAGAGATCGTCATTGTCCCCTCTCATTGATGGCAAGGAGGTGTTTCACGACTCTTCAAACGAAGCAGAAGTGAATACTCATTATGTAAACCCCCCGATTAACACTTCAGGCATAACTCTGGCACCCCCTGAAACGACAAAAGGGATCGTACTGCCTGATAATGCAGGTTGGAGACCTGATGGATCAAGCTTACCAGTTATTCTGCCACAAAATGTTATTGAGCAGCTATTAAAATTAGAGAAATTACCAGCAAGTGCTAGTGCCGCTGAAAAATTTGAACGTCTCAAAATTATCCGCGACAACATTGCCAAATTAAGTTTCAAAATGTGCTATCGAAACAGTGTTTCACAGTCATTGATACAAAAAACATTACAACAAAAGAAAGAAATTGCCGCCAACCAAAACAACAAAAATTATCAAAAACCAAGCTTGTTGTACAACCTACCCGATCCTACGAAATGTGAAAATGCTGCTATCACCCATGACACGCGTACAGTTGAAGAGAAAAAACGGGAAGTAAATCAAAGACTTTTTGACGCAAAATTTGGCAAAGAAACGGTGGCCATTAGCAAATTTATCACTTTCAAGGTGGTTGGAATGTCACCTAGTAGTGAGGTGCTCAATCCAGAACAAGAACAACAACGTGAAAAGTCCCGCACTACCAACGACATACTTGCTGAGATGCTACGTACAGAGGGAATTGGACAAGCCATACCGCGTACACTATACAACCAGCTGCCCAACAAAACTGACTATGCTGACTTATTAACCTACGAGCCCCTCTATCTAATGGGTAATGAGGATAATAAGCGTCGTTTTGTCGAATTTGCTAGCGCCAGTGACGCACAGAAGTTCATCGACGAACAGGGTTGTACAGTTCAATACGATAACTCGTGCAAGCCAATTGGCCGGCCGTACCAAGCTAGCCTAGCATTTAGTAATAGCGCCGCACTAGACGATATGCAAAATATGTTTAAGAAGTGGTCGGTCTACGTTATGATAGGTGTCGTAACGCTGGCGGCACTCATTATGTGGATTACGATCGGCCGTACAATTGTTGATGGCAGACATGAAACAGCAGTATTCCGAGCTATTGGTTTTAAGAGAATTGATATTGTACTCGTATATATGCTTTATGCGATAATTTTATCCACTTTAGTAGCTGTATTTGCTGGTATCATCGGCTTCACGGGTGCATATATACTGGATAATCAATTCGCACCACAACTTACAGCGCAGGCCCAATATGGATTTGGTGCAATTAGCTCAAATAATAGTATACGTCTCGTCGGTATAGATCTACAACAAATACTCTTCATCTTACTAGCGTGTATTCTCACTGGTCTGCTTAGCGTTGTGCCGCCGCTCGTACGTAATATACGTCGCAGCCCAATTAGCGACATGCGAGAATCTTAGGCAGGATCGCGACTCCCAGTAAGCTTTATTCTCAAAAAAAGCTAAAGGCTATTGCAAAAATATTTCCAATGAGAGTATAATCATAAACGCAATCATTCCCTACTCACGAGAAAGGAAGAGTAATGAGGAATAAGATGGTTGCGCTTCTCGCAGCGCTGTTCGTTGCGACCGGAATCTCGGTCGCGGCACCACCGCAGGCCCACGCTACCACCTACGGTAGCACCGTGATCTGTAGTGGGGGAGCAGTCGAGTGGAACGACTCGGCGGTCGTTGGCATCTGGATCTCCCAGCCGGGAGGACGTTCCGGGTGGGCCAACTTCTCTCGAGTTGACCGGTGGACCGCCAACTGGAGTTTCGATTTCCCTAACGACAGCCCGTACCAGATTCGTGTCGGCTGTGGGGGAAAGCCTGAGCGGTGGCAGACCACAAACGTGGGAGCCTACGTAAAGCCGTCCTGGGCGAGCCACGACTACCTCTGTGACGTAGGTCGAGGGTTCTGCGTGCTGTCGTAGAGAAGAGACCTGAGCATGTCGGTAAACTGCTCACTTAAACTATCGGCGTTACTATTATTTTATGCGTAGCTTCCTGCACCTGACAAAAACATCAAAACACACGAAAATAACTATCAGGGACGTTTTTGTTGCTGATTTCTTACGTCTGATACTGTCGTTGGCCGTTATGATGGTACTGATATACGGGATTGGCTGGCTAATTGGTAGTACTGATCCTAAACACGGGCATCTCAGCTATTATGTACAAGTCTTTTTTACAGGAAATCCTCTTGTCGAGTCTGTTATGGTCGCCGCAGCATGCGCTATTACTGTCGGTCTTAAGCCTTCAGTACGATTCTGGTCGACCACTGGTGTTGCCATCTTCATCTCACTACTTGATACACCAAACTTTCTTTGGCACCTTGATGTCAGTGGCTATCTAAGTATATTCGCCGGTATTGGTCTAATGGTTTGCGGATGGCGACTTTGGGATTACTACGATGTAACTCAAGTTAATCGTTTAACCGAACCGTATCTGACGAGACCAGCATTGATAGCATATATACTAGTTGGCGTATTGTCATTAATCCTACTGATACCTTACGGCAACTAACTCTATATTTACCCTCAGACAGAAGATGGCGCGTCCGTTATATTTGCAGTATACTCACTATAATTATAGTGGTGATTACCTTATTTTATCTCAGAGGAGCGATCGCAAAAGATTTAATCTAATAAAAATCATTTCTGACAATAGATAATTCAGCCAACCCGCATTGTCAGAGCGTCAACTATTGAAAGGGTCATCTATGGCAAAGTGTATGAGAAAAATATCGTCCGACATACTATCAAGCATTCTATTTCGTAAATGGATATTTTCGATCATTCAATCACTTGGTAGTGGCACAAGGCGATACTCGGATTTACACCGCTCTCTTCCGGATGTTACTCAAAAAGTTTTAACTGAGCATTTAAGAGCCCTTGAGCGCGCCGGCATCGTCCGGCGCTTTTTTATCCGACGATTCCGTCGTTTACCATAGGGTATATTTTTTATAAGTGCCATTTCTTGGTAATATTTGAAGCAATTCATCGCTAAAGACGGTGAGCACTGCATATGAGACACCGTGGGAATCCATAGAAGGGCTCTTTTTTATTATTCTACGTTGATTTTCCTGGCGAACATTGCGAATTGAGGGTTTTCAAAGAAAAACAGCGGTTCTCCGCGATAATCGTGATATTTCTTCAGTTTTTAGTCGTCACTACTCATCTGCTTAACGACATCTATCAAATTCCGCGGCGTAATGTCAGCTTTAATTAGATATCCGTCAACGCGACTCATAACGGATTTACGCGAAGCTTCGTCTTGCTCAAAATTGGTCATAATCAAAATCTTACTATTCGGAACCAAATCGACATTGTTATTTCTCAGTGCGTCTAAAATCTGGTCGCCGCGTTGCTCTGGCAGCATCAAATCTAAGATTATCAAGTCAAAGTTCTGGTTGCGCGCCGCCACTAGTCCGTCATTCCCGTCGACCACCCACGTCACGTCATACCCCGCTTTTTGTAGACTCCTGACGTACATTTCGCCAATAAATCGGTCATCTTCCACGCATAAAATTGTCTTTATCATAATTCCTCCTAGCCCTTATACATAGCGTGATTTTTTATCCAGCCGCCGCCCTTTCGTATCAATTGATTGTTCAGTTGTCCGTCTTCTAACAATTTATCTTTAACTGTAGCATAAATTGGCAAAGTGAACGAGAAGACTGAGCCCTCGTTTTCGCGGGATCGAGCGATTATCGAGCCGCCGTGAGATTCGACAAAGGCTTTGCAAATATAAAGCCCAATTCCCGTCCCAGCCACGGCTTCGCGTGATCTGTGCGATCGATAGAATTTATGGAACAAATTGTCCACGACATTCGCCGGCATTCCAATCCCGTTATCGGCGACGGACACTTCCACGAAGTCACCTTTTTGCTCTGCGGAAACGGTTACGGACCCGCCCTCAAAGCTGTATTTGATGGCATTGTCAATTAGATTACCAATCACTTCCCCGATACTTCCGTGATCAGCGGCTACTGTCGGCAGGTCGTCTGGAATATTGACGCTGAGCATTCTGTGTTGAGTCGAGGCACGAAGTTGCATATCATCAGCAATCGAGGCGTAAATATTAGCGACAGTGTCTTCCAGCAGATAAACCTTCAAGTGGTGCCTATCGTATCTGGCAACATTAAGAATGTTGTCAATGTAGCTAGACAAGCGGTTGGACGAAACCACCAACCTATCAAGAAGTTGCCTTTCGTCACCCTGTAGGCGCCCAGCAAACTCTTCGTTGATAATGTCCAGATATCCACGAATAACCGTAATCGGTCCGCGGAGTTCGTGAGCAGCGAACGAAATAAAATTAAGGTCCTCTTCTTCGGGTAGATAATTGTCAGACTTATCTATGAGAAAAATGACAGTTTCGGCGGCGGCGCCTTTCTCGAATGAAACCACGATATCAAAAATCCGCGTTTTTTGGATGATGTCGGGGTTGGTGCTAATGCGCTGCCAACGGCGCTCGGCTTTAATTTTCTCATTGGTGATTTCGTGAAGCCAATCGGAAATGCTCGGTTCGTTTAGAAAATCAAGCGCCAGAAAATCCTCGCCTTTTGCGTTCCTGGAAATCGGGGCAGCGGAATTGGCGAAGATAATTTTCTGATTAGAATTAAGAATCACGACGCCAGTGCTGGCTTGATTTAGAGCTTGAGTGAGCGGAATTTTTGGCTTGTCGTTGTCGCTAGCTGGTTTTTGTTCTGGTTGATAATCGCCATAAATTGCCTGAAGCGCCGTCTTAAATCCAGTTTTTTCGTAGCGTTTATCGTTAGGATTTGGCGGAGTGTCGGTGGTCGGTTCGCCAATTTTGTGAGAAAGTGCCGCCAGAATTTTATTAAGCGGCGCAGCGATGATCTTAACGATAGAAATTGAAAATAGGATTTGTAAAATAGCGGTAATTAAAATGATAATCCAGAAATTTAGCTGGAATATAGAAATTGCCGTGAAGTGGAGTGCGATTCCCAGTCCCAATATGATGCAGGCGCTCGCTGACAGTAAGACTAATATGACTTTTCGGTAATAATATTGTTTGTACTCGCGCAGGGTTTTAGATGCCGGATCTATTGCCATGAAACACTTCCTCTTCCTGGTGTGAAGGCTGCAATCCATGTTTGTCCGCGATTTAAGGCAATATCTTTTCCGGATTCGTCTGTCAATTTAAGCGGCGAATTTATGTCCGCTTTTGACCAAGTGGCGGTGGCGACTGTGCCGTTTTGGAAAATGTAGGCTTTGCCGGATCCTGTCGTTTTGACATCTTCGTAGCCATCGTAATTTTGAGCCCGAGCTTCAACGCCAACTTCCATAGCCACAACGGTATTTGGAGCAATTTGCCCATCTTCCCTATCTGTATGTGGCGCGCCAGCCATGCTCCTGAGGTAAGAATTCGATGCCTTGTCGTAAGCGTATGATGTGTTGTAGAGCGACCCGCTGAGGTTTATGTTTACAGATGTGGTGTTTGGTGATTCGACGGGCTTGCCGTCTGCTCGCGCGAAGCTGGTGAATTCGGAATTGTTATAGCCTTTTGCGCTGTTCAATTGGTCAAGCTTCTCTCCTGAAGTGTAGACGTTGTGTGGCGCGTAGCGGTCGCGAGATCGCCAATATGATCCGTCGTTAAAGAACTGGTCGATGTCGCGATAATTGCCGTTTCTGACTTGAGATAAAGCGTTGGGGCTTCCGCCAACATGCGCGATTGATGCTTGATATGGCGCCGCCCAGCTCAAATAGTATAATCTCAAGCTTCGCACTGGACCAATTAGCGCCGGCTTTTCTCCTTGGTACAGAGCCAAAAACCTAGTAATTCCGCCTTCCGCTACAGCTTCATAAACCACGCCAGCTTTCTTCAGTCCTGACTGCGGTCTGGCGGCTGGACTATTCTCAATCATCACGCCAGTTACAGGCAACTTCGCGGCGGCTTCGTTCGCGATTTCCATTCCAGTCAATGGCGAATAAAACTTCTTCGGCGCGGGTTTTTTGGCTGGCAATTTCAGATCCACGCTAGCAGTCTGCTCGTATTTTATTGAGTGAATTGCAATTATGAAAACTCCAGCAATAACCATCGCACTCACCACGAGCACAATCGCCAGAATATGCTTTTTTACCCATTCTTTGAACGACTCCCAGCGAGCGTTCTTTTTTTGTCCTGATTTATCTATTTTTTCAACATTCATGCTTATGCTTAGTATAGCATTTTCGGCGCACGAATAAACTATTTTTGTAGATAATTATCGATTCTTTGCAGAGTTTTTTCCTTGCCAATTAGCGCCAGCGTGTCGTTAAGTTGCGGACTAAACGGCGCCCACGTCGTCACAATTCTCACCAGACTAAACAAAATCCCCGGCTTCTGCCCCGTCGTTTCTAGTAATTCATTAAGGCAATTCTGAATTGTTTCTGGCGTCCAATCTGTAATTTTCTCGAATTCTTGGCGAGCAATTGTCAATAAACCTCGTCGTTCGTCGTCGGTCAATTTGCGAAGTTGCTTATTTCCATCAATCAATTCCGTGTCAATTTCAGGATCCGCGAAAAAGTAGTCAAATCCGCGTAAATCTTCAAACATTTTCAGGCGGTCTTGCGCTAAAGTCAGCACTTTCATGCGGTATTCCTTAGTTATGTTTGGGGCGTAGGCGGATTCCGGCCAGAAACCAGTCTGTTTCCCGTCTTCTTGCGGGTTATCTTCCCGTGGCGACACATACTCGTAAAGCTTATCGACAGGAGTATTGCGTATATGAGCGCCGTTAAGCCACAACAAGCGTTTTTCGTCAAATCGCGCGCCTGATTTTTGGACGCGTTTCAGGCTGAATTTTTCGATCAATTCGTCTCTGGTGAAAACTTCCTGTTCGGTGCCGTCATTCCATCCCAGGCTAGCGAGGAAATTGAGAATGGCGTCTGTCAGATAGCCCTCCTCTCTGTAGGCTAAGATGTCTTTGGCGCCGTCGCGTTTGGCTAATTTCTTAGTGCCCTGTTCGTTCATGATCGGCGGCACCGAGGCGAATATTGGCCTAGGTATACCTAGCGCATCGTAGAGATTAAGGTATTTGGGCGTGCTGGCAAGGAACTCTTGCCCGCGGATAACGTGGGTGATTCCCATTTCGGCGTCATCGACAATGTGCGCAAAGTTGTAAGTCGGAAAGCCATCGGACTTTATTAATATAAAATCGTCAATTACCTCTGGGCCGGCGTGCATTTCGCCCATGACTTCGTCGTGCCAGGTATAAGCTTTCGGCTCTGAACGAAAGCGTAGCGGCTGGCTGCCATCCCAGGTCGGCGGGTTCTCCGGGCGGTAATCACGGTACAAAAAAGGTTTTTTATGGGCTTTGGCTTCTTCACGAAAAGCATCTAGTTGCTCTGGCGTATACGGATCAGCATAAGCGCGGCCAGCGTCAATGAGTTTTTGTGCATATTTCTGGTAAATGTCAAGCCGTTCTGACTGTTTGTACGGTCCAAATTCGCCGCCAAAATTGTCAGGTCCTTCGTCTGGCACAAGGTCAAGCCACCTCAGGCATTCATAAATATGTTCTTCGCTGCCAGACACTTCCCTTTTTTGGTCGGTATCTTCTATGCGCAGAATGAACTTTCCATTTGACTGTCGGGTGATGAGCCAAGCGAATAGCGCAGTACGCATACCGCCGACGTGCATATAGCCAGTCGGACTTGGTGCAAAACGAGTTCTAATAGTCATGAGTGAATTGTAGCACGTTATCTGATGAGTTACAAACTAGTGGCAATTTTTTCAATTTGACTGCTTGAGAGGTTCGCGTCGCCACTGATTTGATATAAAATCCCGCCGTTCACCCAAGCCGCTTCTTTCCCGCCGCTGTAAATTGTCAATCCGTCGATCATCGTGGTGTTTGGATTCTTGTGCTTTTCAGAGAAAAATTCTTTCACTGCTGACGAATTCCAGCCGCTTTTTTGCTGGGTTATGGTGTACCCTGAACTTCCGTCGGCGTAGGCGTATTTCATAGAGACCTCACCTGATTTGAATTTGATAGGTCCGTTCAGTGCGTAGCCGTCTGGCTTGTAACCTGGATATTTGGCATCAATTCCTGATTGAACGGCTGCCATTTTTATGGAGATATTTGGCATACTCAGATATGTTAAATAGCCACCGAGTAGCATCACCGCAAAACCAACAGAAAACGTATTCAACCAACGCAATGCGCCGCCCTTTTCCTGGCGTCGACGTGCTTTTTTATTGCTAATAATTTCATTCGACAAGGCTTTTTCGATCGCTTCGTTTTTCAATTGATGAGCGGTTTTTGCGACTGGCTTTTCTATTTTTTGCGGAGCGACGGCGACAAGCGGATTGTTATTCATAGCCAGAGGCTGGCGTTCTTTTCGCAATTTAGTGTTGACGCTAAGAGGTCTTTGTTGGGCGCGACGAGTAACGGGGTGAGCTTCGGCTGGGCGGTTAATAGCAATTTTCTGAGGAGCCGGCTTGCTGACAATTGGCGTAGAAAACTTCTTCACGGCGACATGTTGTTTCACGTCAACGCGAGCTTTCTGGGGTTTGGCAGCCAATGGCGTACGCTGCGGCATTTTAACGTGCCGACGATTCAACGTGCTGGATTTCTGAACATGTGCAGCGTGAATATTTGATACAGATGTGCCGCGCCTACTGATTGATTGTTCTTTTTCTATTTCAGATTTTTCAATCTTAACATCATCCATTACCATTCCGGTAATAGTGTTGTAAGCTCGTCCATTGATAACCACGTAGTTTTTACTTGCCATTAATCCCCCTAATGTTTATTCCTGTATATTATATTACAAATCGCCTAAGGTTTTTTCAAGTGTAAAAATATGTTATAATTTTCGTAATTATGTACCAGAAAAAGAATCGCACTAAAGAGCTCGCGCGGCGGACCTTTGTGTACACGCTGATGACATTATCACTTATAATTCTTCTTACGTTTTTGACGTTTAGAATGCTTGGCTATACGTTTGATCCAAATACGAAAGAATTGCAACAAACTGGACTTGTCCAATATGAATCACATCCTGGCGGAGCGCTGGTTTATGTTGATGATATGGAGCTACGCCGCACTCCGACGAAAAGCACTGTTCTTCCTGGCAAGCACACTTTTTCGATGAAATTGGATAAATACGAACCGTGGCAAAAAACGTTGAATATCAAGTCCGATACCGTTACGAATTTGAATTACGCCAGACTGATTCCAACAAAACGTGAAACCACCGAGGTGAAAACGTTCGACTCATTACAATCTGTTTCTCTGTCGCCAGCTGGTAATTTCTTGATGGGATTTGGCGTTAAGGATAAAACTCCGATTCTGACAATTGGTGATATTCGCGACACGAACAAAGATAAGGAAAAATTCACGGAGCACACATTAAGCACGAGTGTTTTGGCTGGCTACTCCCTGTCTTCTGACAATCATACGTTTACTTTGTCGGAGTGGGACCGCGATTCCCGTTACGCGCTAGTGAAGCATTCGTATCCGGCAGAAAATAACACTACTGGCGTGCAGTGGCTGGTTTTTGATAGAGAAAATCCAGAGAAAATTACCGACGTAACAGCGATGACTGGTTTTGGAATTAAGCAAATTGGCTTTGCGGGGACTGGCGCACACACGGCTTACGCCTTGCAGGAAACTGGCGAATTGAGGCGAGTTGACCTTGATAGCTCGACAATTTCCAGCCCAATTTTAGTTGGCGTCGAATCTTTCAAGCTTTACGGCGACGATCGTTTGTCCTACCTGGCTATTATTGACGGCAAAAAAGTGGCAGGAATTTGGAAGAGAGATTGGAAAGAGTCGTTTGTGATTGGCACTTTTGCTACCAATTCTGCCCCAGTAATTCGAATTTCTCGCTATTTCAATAAAGACACCGTGGTTTTGACTGATGGCAAAAATATGACAATTTACAGAGGTGATATTTCAGACTCTAAGGACCGCCAAAAAGAATTCTTAAAAACGGCAAAGACCATTAAAACTGACAATGCGACTGCGAACGTGACGATGGACAATGCCGGGCGATTTATCGTGGTGCAAAACGGCGCGACATTGCAGACTTACGATTTGGAGCGTAAAGAATTGTCGAACGCGTTTAATATCGGTGTGGCGCAGGAAGTGAAGTGGCTTGACAACTTCTATATTCGTAGCGTTTCTGCGTCGGGAAAAATGGAGATTCGCGAGTTTGACGGCACGAACGCTCATATGTTGATAGACGTTAAGCCTGGTTTGGATTCTGTTTTGTCCTCGAATCAGCGATACGTTTATGGATTGACGACCAACGCTTCTGGAAAAATTGTCCTGAGTAAAATGAATATGGACAATGGTTCTGTTGGGCTATTTAATTAAATAGCTAGTTTATCGACCGCCGAATAACTTCTCAAGCAAAGTCGGCTCGGGTTTTCCTGGGATATTTGATTTGTTGCTTTGTTGCTGATTTGAGCTGGATTCTGATGCCGCAGTGGCTTTGCTTGGGTCTGGGCTGATTTGTTCTGCGAAGATAAGAAGTCGTTTCTCCGCGGTTCCTAAAGGCACGCAGCTTACAAGTGTCAGCATTGGTTTATCTGTGTTAATCTGAACTTTTGAAACTTCGGTTGGCATAACAACTTCTGTTGATGTTACCTTGTAAGTGTAACGTTTCCCATTGTAATTCATGTAAATAATGTCTCCCTTGACCAACTTTTCATTCTGAGCAAAGACGAATTTATAATCGCCACCAGCAAAAGCGTCGTTACTGGAGTGTGCGGCAAATACGGCATTTCCGATTTCGCCTGGCACGGCGCTGGCGCCAGGAATTGAAAAGTGAGCCACTCCCTTCTCCATGGCTTTTGATTGCGATTTCGTGTCACTAGCGGCGCCGTAAATAACTGGCGCGTCAACGTTAATCTTTGGAATGATAATCCTAGGCTCAGGTCCGACAGTTACGTCAGTAGAGGCGTCAACGATGATGTTTTGCGGGTTAATTGCGCCAGGTGTTGTGTAGGCTGCGACTGCGCCGAAAATAATGCGGTTATATTGCAAAAACATGAAGACTAATAGCACCGATAATCCAGCAATCGCCGGAACAAAATGTCGGGATTTTTTCACCTTATTTGCGGAGTCACGAACCTTTTGCTGAATTTGACTGCGGAGTTCTTTTATGGCTGCTTTTTGTGGGTCCAGAGGCTCATCTGCGCTGACTACTGGCGTGATATTCTGATTTTCCTTCGTCAATCGAGAAATCTCACGGTTTTTTGCTGCGATGTCGCCAGCATAGTAACGCTCATAATACATCTGATAATATTTCTGCCAAGCGCTGTGGTATTGCTTCCATTGGTCGGTTGAAACTTGAGTGTGGACGGCTGAATTTTGAGTTTGAGCGGTTTGGTTTGCGGGAGCGGAATTGCTAATTTGTGGCTTTGACTGAATCTGGGTTTGGGTAATTGGCGTCGTCCGCATAGCGTGATTAGCAGAGTCTTTTTTCAGCTCTGGCTGTGGCGCTGTTGAAGCTTGCTGAGGTTTGGATATTTGCACCTTAGGCTGTTCTGATCGGACTTCGGGCTTTGGTTGTAATTGAGCGGAAAATGGTTGCGGCTGAGCTTTTTCTGGCGCAGAATTCTGTTCTTCTGTTCTGGAATAAATAGCGTCAAGTTGCCCACGAATAACATCGGCAGCGGCATTTCGTGAGGCTGCTGAGTCGCGAGTTGGCGGCGTGAGAGATCGGCGCTGATCTGATACCGGCATGCCCACTCGACCGTTTGATTGATCATCCGTCGGATACATAACTTATTTCATTATACGTCAAATTGATATCAAATAAAAGTCGTGCTTGTGAGAAATTGCTGGTTGTGTTACAATCATACGGTAGCTTGGAGCGTTCTCTTGTGCCGCGGTGGCGGAATTGGTAGACGCGCTAGACTCAAAATCTGGTGAGCAATAGCTCGTGCCGGTTCAAGTCCGGCCCGCGGTACCAGAGGCAGCTTCAGGTGATAATCGTCCATTTTGGGCGATTTTTTTATGCAAAGAAAACAGCCCGCAGAAAGGCGCTACCGAGGCTTTATAGCCTTCCAGGCAAGCTGTTTCCTTTCTGCGGGCTTTACAGCCACTTAGTCTCGCTCAAAAATGAACAAAACAAGCATCACCACCAAGAAGATATACATAAGACCAGTGAACATAAAATCACCTCCTTAGAGAGATGCTTCACTCACGACCAAGGGCTACTTTCGCCCTTTGACAAGTCACGGCGAAAGCTTGTTAGTATAATACAACTAATTGTGCGTAATGTCAAGTGATAATCGTCCATTTTGGGCGATTTTTTTATGCAAAGAAAACAGCCCGCAGAAAGGCGCTACCGAGGCTTTATAGCCTTCCAGGCAAGCTGTTTCCTTTCTGCGGGCTTTACAGCCCCTTTCCTCCCCCATTCATTCCTGCGTTCAGCAGGAACATGAAGCTGGTGAAGCCTCCGCCTAGTGCCCCAATGGGGGCCGCGGAGGACATGTCTGCGGCAAGCAGGAATGCGATTAGCATCCCAAGCAGTGCCCCGATTGCGGCGGAAGCGGCGACGACCGCCGCTAATGCTGTAACCATGATGAAGAGAGGTCCAATCTTCATGACACTCACTTCCTTTCGAGAAGTGCTTTACTCATGACCAAGGGCTACTTTCACCCTTTGACAAGTCATGGGTGAAAGCTTGATAGTATGATACAACTAATTGTACGTAATGTCAAGCGGATATTTATAAGAAGCTACATTTTGCAAATAGCGGTACTGATTGCTGCTAGTGGCGCTTTCGGCGACCAAATCAAGTAGCTTGCGGCGCGGGCGCCGACGGTTCCTCGCCAAATTGCCATTGGTGCGTCCCATTTTTGGGTGACGACTTCTCCGCTGTGGG
>CAUUUJ010000015.1:0-14102 GCA_963548315.1 uncultured Candidatus Saccharibacteria bacterium
TCAATTTTTACGGCGTCAGGGAATTTCATAGGATCTTTATCGTAAACTCCGTCGACCTTCGTCGTTTTAACCACGGCGTCACACTGCATTTCCAATGCTAGATTTAACGCTGCGGTATCAGTAGTCAGGAATGGTCGGCCGGTGCCGCAAGCCACGATTACGATGCGGTTTTTCTTAATATGGCTAATGGCGCGTCGGAAAGTATAGTGGTCGATAAATTGATTGACTTCGACTGTGGACAATGCGCGAGTTGGCAGCCCCGCGTCATTCAATACGTCAGCCAGCGCAATGGCATTCATAAGTGTAGAAAGCATCCCGATATTATGAGCAGAAACAGGTTGAATTCCTTGACCGATGATTTGATTGCCGCGAACGTAATTGCCACCGCCAACCATAATAACAATTTCAGCCCCGTCGTCCAGCGCTGGTCGAATTTGTTCGGCAATCCAGCGAGCGCGTTTTGGGTCAAAGCCGCTGGCGAATTCGCCTTGAAGTTGTTCACCTGAGAGCTTAAGGAGAATACGTTTGGTCATGACACCAGTGTATCATAGCGCGCTTGAAAATAACATAAATGCAAAAGGGAGGCGGCAGCGTAATACAAATTGCGATTTGCTATACAAATATTCGTTTTTTAAGTTAGATAAACTAGACAAGAAAAAGCTAAGGCGCTTACGTTTGCTATTTTACTTTCTCCTGTCTACAATGTGAGTATAAAGGAGAGAGTAGTGTGAAAGATGGAGTTCGGCGGCCGGGCTATTTACGTAGATCGCAAGAACCTAGCAGTAGTCATTTATTGAGTCGAAATATTGAAAGACCCAGTCAACCGTCGTATAGTTATGGTGAATCGCCCGAACAGAGGCGACAGCGTTTAAAAGAATTGCGGGAACGGTACAGTAAACTACCGGAAACTCCTTTTGCTGACTATGATCTTGGTGACAAAAAACTACCTGCATATAAGCACAAAGCAGAGATATTAGACACATTATCGGAAAGTAAAATATCCTGGCTGTGCGGACCGACGGGTAGTGGTAAAACGACACAAACCGCTCAGTATGCACTGGAGCGGTTTGATCGTGTCGTGGTGTTGATGCCGCGGCGGGTTATCGTCGATAATGTTACTGAATATGTCGAGAAGAGTTTGCGTGAACAGCTTGGCGAACAATATCCTAATCACTTGGTGGGCAAGATTCACGGACGTGCCACTGAAGCGACGCCGGACACTAGGCTCTGTTTCATGACTCCAGCAACGTTTACGAAAAAGCTGGAACAATTTTCTAGCGACTGGCAAGACGAAAAGACGCTTATCCTGGTTGATGAAATACATGAAGCCAATTTGGAGATGGAATTTGCTACCGCTCTGGCGGCAAAATCGATAGAGAATACCGACAAATGGCATATGGCTTTTTCTAGTGCCACGCCTGATACAGAAGTTTCTCAGGCGATGTACGAAGATATTAATGGGTCAGAACTACCAGTCGTAACCATTAAGGGTCGGCCGCATGATATTGATATTGAAGAAGATAAGGTGAATACCGTATCTGAAGCCTACCTTGAATATGGTAAGGACTCGAAAAAATCACTAATCTTTGTTGAAGGTGTGAGGAGTATTGATGAGACCATTGCGTCAATCAAACGTCATACTCGCCATCAATCCGGGAAAATACGATTTTTCAAACTACATTCTGGCATATCAGAAGCTGCGCGCCGAGAAATTTTTACTGCTGAACCGGCAGAAGATGAGTCGTTTGTCATCGTTTCGACCTCGGCTGGACAGTCTGGTATTACCATCCCCGAGGTTGATTTGGTGCTGTCAAATGGACTGACGAAGAGTAAAGAAATTGGTGAAGAGGGCACGGAGGGGTTGCCACCTCGATTGTGTACTCAAGCAGAGCTGATGCAGCAGGCGGGGCGGGGCGGTCGTGATATTGATGGCGCTAAGTTTGTATTGGCTCGTCCGATATCTTACGATAAGATTTATTTGCCAGATGAGCTGAAAGGATTTTATGATATTGCGTCCCGTGAACAGCATATTCCACCGGAGATATATCACACGAATATTGTGCGCAACGTTTTGTCGGCTATCCATCTGAATGGTGATTTTGAGAATCTGAACCGATACCTGATGCATCCTGTTGCTAGTAAAAAAGTTATTCAAGAGTCGTACGATTTACTGGAAACCCTGGAAGCAATTGATGGAGAGGGGCAGATCACAAAAATTGGTGAGTTTATGGATAGTTTACCATTGTCGCCAGAACTTTCTCGGTCATTAGCAGAAATGATTAAGAATGGGGGAAGCTTACGTGAAGTGTTGGCATTATCGGCCATGGCAGCCTCCGTCTCGGGTGGTGGCTTTGCCGCCTGGCATCAACCAAAGGAATTGTTCCAGGAATTTGTCAGCCCCGATACAACAGATGACTTTTTTGCCGAATACGATGCTTTTTTGAAAACCAGAGAGATTTATGACGGCTGTCGTACTAACAATGACGTCTACCTGACTAATGGTATTGATCCCAATAAGGCGGATAATATTCACTATCAATTTAGTAAAATATGTCGGCGCCTGTCGGTTAATCCAAACGATATCAACATGGGTGAACTAAATAGCGAGGAAAAACACAATATATCGGTGGCTTTGGTGCGCGGGTTTCAGGAATTATTGTATGCCAAAACTGGTAGTCGGCGCATTGGACGAACAACGGTTAATCAATACAAGAATGTTCATACTGGCGAACGTGGTATTTCTGAGTATGAAATTAGTTCGCACAGCTTAGTGCGACGTATGGGCTCGGAGGCGTTGAAGTTGGCCCTGGCTTTACCGTGGTGGTATGATACGCGTGATGGTCGTCGATACACACTCAACACAATTTTACCAGTAACCAAGAATCAAGTTGCTCAAGCCTTGAGTAGCAGCGCTGTGTCTGAATCCCTTGGTGATAGAGTTGCTCCTAATGGTGACTTGGTTCGTGTGACGCGGCCGAAAGTCGGCTCGCTGATACTCGGTCCAGAGCGGCAGCAAAAAATCCCCGCCATAACAGATGAGCAAGTCGCGCTGATAGTGGACGCAATGAAAAACAAGGCTAATAAACAAGTAAGAGTGTTGTTTGATTTACAACATCAGCGAGTTATCACCAAGGGTCAATTGCATCAGGTCCTAGACGGGTCTGCGGTAAATAGTCACAATGTCCATGAGGCGGAGGCTAAGGTTTGGGCTGAAGTGCAGAATGTGTTAACGAGCGAGCAGCAAGAAGCTTTTTATGGTCAGATAAACAGATAACGAGTGTATAATAGATAGTATGAGTAAGGCGAAAAAGATTTTATGGGTGGATTTGGAGATGACTGGATTGGATCCAGTACGTGATGAGATTTTGGAAGTGGCGGCAATTGTGACTGATTGGGATTTTAAGGAAATTGCGACGTATGAAGGAATTGTGCGTCACGATTCGGAAAAGCTGGCTAAGCTGTTAGATCGAAATGCTGGTTTTTGGAACGAACATTCGGAAGCTAGACGAGGCTTGGAAGAGCAGAATGAATCGGGCAAACCTTTGGCGGAAATAGAACGCGAATTGTTGGCGTTTTGTGATGAGTATTTTGCAGGCGAGACGAAGATTTTGTTAGCAGGCAATTCAATTCATCAGGATCGTCTATTTATTGATCAATGGTGGCCGACATTATCAAAAAGACTGCACTATAGAATGCTTGATGTGAGTGCTTGGAAGGTGGTGTTTGAAGGTAAATACGGTAAGAAATTCGCCAAGCCAGAAGATCATCGAGCACTGGAAGACATCCGCGGCAGCATTATGGAACTTGAATATTATTTGAAAAAGGTAAAGGTATGACACATAAACAATTTGAAGATTTTATTTTAAGTTTGCCGGGCGTATGGCTGGATTATCCGTTTGGCGAGGATGTTGCGGTATATAAATTTGGTAGAGATAATGACGGTGCGGGGAAAATGGTAGCATTGGTGACGGAAGGTTCAAAGCCGCTCAGAGTAAGCCTAAAATGTGATCCGCTGTTGGCGCAGAATTTACGAGAAAAATACGAAACGGTTTTACCGGGCTATCACTTAAACAAGAAACATTGGAATACAATTATTTGTTCAGGTCAGTTGACTGACGAAGAGGTCTTTGATTTGGCGAGGTTGAGCTATCGATTAGTCTCGGAAGCTTAATCTGTTTTAATGATTTGATTGATCTGCTTCTGGATATTCTCTAAATCGCCAGCAGTTTTTACTAGCCATTCGCGCATCTTTTTTGACTTGGTGGATTTGTATACCTTTTTCATCATGTTGATTGTATCTGTTATTTGCACATTCATCTCATGGGCATAGGTAATATCCAATTGCGTGTTCAGAAGAGCTTCGTCCAATTTTTTCTCTAATTTTTCCGACGGATCTAAGGCGAGGATGTCCTTCTGTTTTTCCTTATAATTGATGCCGGTTGCTTGAAGCGCTTCGCCCATTGAGGCGTCCGCAGTAGTCAGCACTGCAACCAGAGAGCTATTGGTGGTTTGTAAGCTGGTCGAGCGGAACTTATTATTGTATTTTTTGGAAATAGTGAGCAGTTTATTAACGCGCGCCGCAACTTGTGACGGGTTGGCATTTGGCGTAGAATCTTGTGAAAAAACAAATATCGCGATTAGGGTTATCAAGCCGATAAAACTCAAAATAGCGATGATGATTTTGGTTTTTTTATCAAAACCTTCCGCTGGCGGAGGTGTGGCAATTTGATTCAGATAATCGATACCTTGAGGTTGGTTATTCAAATTGTCAGGATACATATTTCTATTTAACCACAAACAATAACAGAGGTAAAGAGTGATATAATAAAAATATGAATGATGCCAAAGAAGAAGTGCGGGCGCGACTGAACATCGAGGATGTGATTGGTGAGTATGTTCAGTTGAAGCGAGCGGGTCGCAACTTGAAGGGTTTGAGTCCGTTTACTGACGAGCGAACCCCAAGCTTTATGGTTAGCCCAGAAAAGCAGATTTGGCATGATTTTTCTTCTGGAAAAGGTGGCGATATTTTTACGTTTGTGATGATGGTGGAAGGAATGGATTTTCGTCAATCGCTGGAGCATTTGGCTCGGAAGGCAGGCGTTGATCTGACTTTGTTTTCTAATGGCGACGGACGAACAGCCAAGCGTCGTGCCAGGGCCAGGGAAGCGCTTAAGCTGGCCGCCAATTTTTATCAGCAGAATTTGGTAAAAAATTCGACAGCCTTAAATTATGTGGTAAAAAAACGGCGATTAAATCGTCAAACAATTGGTGATTTTTTGATTGGTTATGCGCCGGAGAATGGCGACACGTTGACGAAAGCATTGGAAAAAAGAGGATTTTCTAGGCAGGAATTGGCGGACGCTGGCTTGTCGAATAGGTTTGGCGGTGATTTGTTTCGCGGGCGAATGATGGTGGCGTTGAGTGACGGCAATGGCGAAGTTGTGGGATTTACGGGCAGAATTATTCGTGACGATCCGCGCGCGCCAAAATACTTGAACACGCCGCAAACGCTGTTGTTTGATAAATCGCGACATATTTTTGGTTTGCATCAAGCCAAGGAAGCGATTCGAAAAAGCGATGTGGCGGTGATTGTTGAGGGCAATCTGGATGTAATTAGCAGTCATCAAGCGGGCGTCAAAAACGTGGTTGCGACCTCTGGAACGGCAATGACGACGCAACATCTGAAGTCGCTTAGTCGATTGGCGGGGCGGGTTCGCTTGGCATTTGATGGCGATCGAGCGGGAGTTAATGCGACGGAGCGCGCTATCAATTTAGCGCAGGAAGTCGGCGTGGAGCTGGAAGTCGTGAGTTTGCCTGATGGCGTCAAAGATCCAGACGAATTGGTCCAAAAAGATCCGGCGCTTTGGCAAGCGGCGATTGACCAATCTCAACCAGCGGTGGATTGGGTGATTGCCAGATACGCGGAAATGGAGAATTTGAAGTCGGCGGAAGGCAAGCGAAGATTTTCGACCATTGCGCTAAGAATTGTCCGAGGCTTGAAAGATCCGGTGGAACAAGAGCATTATTTGTCGGTAATTTCTGAAAAAACTGGCGCATCAATTACCGCGCTGAAGGCGAAATTGTCGAACGAAAAAGTCACTGAACACCAATTGAAAAAGGCGAAAATTGAGAAAGAAAAACCGACTCCGGTTCAGGATGAAACTGAGGATATGCTGGCGGGGTTGGCGGCGAGTGAAAAATCCGTGCGACGTTGGTTGGCGGCGGTTTCTGGCGAAATGTTGGATGATGACAATGCGCGGCAGCTGATTGGCTATTTGCGGAAGAACTCAGACGCGGATTTGGGCGAGGTTCCGCTGGACTTGCAAAAAATCGAACAGTATGTGAAAATAGTACAGTTGAAAAGTGAAAGTCGTTACGCCAATTGGGAGCAAAAAAGCTTGGATGAAGAGATGGCTCGGCTAGTCAGACAGATAACAATCAAACATCGCGAAAACAAAAAGAATCAATTATTAACGCAGCTTAGAGAGGCCGAGGCGTCAGGCGATGAGGTTTTGTCTCAGAATCTGCGCCAGAGCTTAAATAATCTGATTAAGGAGAAAATGTGAGCGACGATATCACGACGAAGCCAGTAAACTTAAACGAAGATGATGATTTTGATCCAACGCTTATAGACGAAGAAGAATCGGAAGATTTGGATTCGTTGACAACTGGGCAATATTTGGACGACGTGTCGGACGACTCGGTCAGGCTGTACTTGCGTGAAATCGGTAAAATTCCACTACTTAGCGCTGAAGAAGAAATGGACTTGGCGCGACGAATTGTTGAAGGTGATAAAAAGGCTAAGGATAAGATGGCTGAGGCGAATATGCGTTTGGTGGTGTCAATTGCTAAGCGTTATTCTGGTCGTGGTTTGGACTTTTTGGATCTGATTCAAGAGGGAAATACTGGGCTTTTGCGTGCGGTTGAGAAGTTTGATCCAGATAAGGGATTCAAGTTTTCGACTTATGCAACCTGGTGGATTCGTCAGGCGATTACGCGTGCGATTGCTGATCAGGCGCGAACGATTCGTATCCCAGTTCACATGGTAGAAACGATCAATAAATTGCTACGTACTCAACGCCGAATGACGCAGGAATTGAACCGTGAGCCGACAATTGAAGAATTGTCTAAAGAGCTGGATATGGAACCAGAGAAGATTGAATATGTCATTAAGATCAAGCAAGACATTTCTTCTTTGGATGCTGGTGTTGGTCGTGACGGTGAAGATGATGATTCTGTATTGCAAGATTTTATCGTTGACGAAGATACGGTTTCGCCAGAAGATTCCGCTTCAAATCAATTGTTAAAAGAGCAAGTTCAGGAAATTCTATCAAGTTTGAGCGATCGCGAGCAGAAAATTGTTCGAATGCGTTTTGGCTTGGACAATGGAAAAAACCACACTTTGGAAGAAGTTGGTCAGGAATTTGCGGTTACGCGTGAGCGAATCCGCCAGATTGAAGCTAAGGCGCTAGCAAAACTTCGCAAACACAAAGACGCGAAAAAACTTTACGAATATCTGGATTAATTAACATTGTTCGGGCGATTTACAAAAATGGGCGTCGTGAGTTGCGGCGTCTATTTTTTGGTGTAATTGCTCGAGGCTGCCGTCGTTAATGATGAAATAATCAGCGATAGCAATTGGTCCACCTTTTTCCAGATTCTCGATTTCTGACCAGTCGCGCTGATCGACTTCGTGTGGTTGCATTGGGCGCTCTATGCGTTTAGCCATTCGTTGATAACGGAGGTATTTTGGTGTAACGATGGCAATAACGACAACTTGTCCAGGGAATTCGTGCTTAAGGAATTTATATTCACTCCAAGTGTATAATCCGTCCAAAACGATTTTATTTTGCCCAGCTTTTATTAAATCGTGGATGTTTTTTATGACGCGTTTGATTACGAAATCTTTGCCCTCACGGCGACGAATTTCTTCGCGAAATTGTTGTTGATTGTCCCAAGTTTTTTCAATTCCAGCCTCGTCCATGGCTTTATAAATAACGCCACCGAAGTAAATTTTTGGAAATCCTTTTTCTGTCAAATATTCGACAGCTGAGCTTTTGCCGCTGCCCGCCAATCCAACCAGGGCGATAATTTTTGCGTATGGTTGTGTCATGTACTAATTTTAACAATTTGTTGACATTCTTCCAAATAGAGAGTATCTTTAAGCTACACACTATGGAAACACTTCATGGACATACTGAAGAGTTACCTCAGAATTCTCCTTCTGACCTTGATATTAAGGGTCAAGAAAATCTGACAGAGAGCTATAAGATAATGGCTCAGATTGAAGAGCTGGAGTCGAAATTTGATCGTAATATGGATGATAGCGAGAAATGGCAGAGGCTTGTTAGCGAGCCTATCGAGGATCAATATAGTCAGCGTTGGATGATTTGGGAAAATCCTGCCGCTTTGTCATCTATTCCGAAAGATCGATATCAAATATATAAGATACCCAAGAATGAAGATGAGTTTAGATATGCTTTCATAAAAGAGCTTGAGGTTGATCGTTACCCTGGGCGCCACAAAACGTCTTACGAGTTTTTTGTTGGACCAGATGACGGTAGAGATGAGACTATAACTGTGTTCTTTAACGACGATGGAGTGATTGAGTATGTTCATTGTTATAGCTATCTGGAGGAGCGCAAGAAGTTGTACGAGAAGTACGAAAGAGCGCAGAAGAAACTTACTGAGGCGTCAATAATCAATTCTCTGACGACAGCCGCTTAAATGCTACAATAGAAATATGAAGCGTCTAGTGGTTATTGATGGAAAGTCGGTGTTTTACCGAGGTTATTATGCTATGCCGGGATTGTCGATGGCTGACGGAACTCCGACTGGTGGTGTGTATGGATTTGTAAGTTTGGCAATTGAGCTGATTAAAAAATTGGAGCCGGATTATGTGGCTGTAGCTTGGGATAAACGAGGCACGAATATTCGCAAGCGGCGGGAATTGTATCCAGAATATAAAGCTGGTCGCAAGCCAGCGCCAGATGACTTTTACCAGCAAATTCCGATTTTACACGAGTTGCTTGATGCGTTTGGCTGGCCGCTTTATGAAATTGATGATTACGAGGCGGACGATATTATGGGTGCGTTTGCCAGGCAAGCGGAATCTCGCGGAATTGAAACGTGCTTGATAACGTCGGATTTGGACGCATTGCAATTGATATCACCGATGACCAAAGTTTACGCCATGAAAAATGGTTTAAGGAATATCGAGGAGTTTACGGCGGAACACTTTGAAGAAAAATACGGAATTCGGACAGAACAATTTTTAGATTTGAAAGCGCTAAAGGGAGATTCAAGTGATAATTTACCGGGAGTGCCGGGAATTGGTGAAAAAACGGCGGTGAAATTATTGCAAGAATATGAAACTCTGGACGGAGTTTATGAACATCTGGATGAGCAAAAAGGCGCTTTGCGAACGAAGCTGGAAAATGGTCGCGAGTCGGCATATTTGACCAAGCAAGTGGCGGAAATTTGGACGGATGCGCCAATTGAACTGGATTGGGATGTGGCGGATGTTAATGATTGCGATTTTGCGCGAGTAACGGAAATTCTGCAGAAGTTGGAGTTTAATTCGCTGATTGGACGATTGCCAAAAACAATGCAAATGGCGGAAAATGAGAAAAAAGAAGAACCGAAGTTGGATATTCCACGAATTGAAAAATTGCCCGATATGCCGATGTTTGAGGCGGAAAATATAATATATATTGATTCGTCGGAGTCTGACGTAATTTACATAAGCTCAAATTCTGAGTCGGCGTGGATGACGAAAATTAGCGAAATTAGTCAATCTATATGGCAATTATTGGCGCAGGGAACTGTGATTGCAGCGGATGTTAAGCAGTTGTATCACGCGCTGGATAATTATGGCGTGGCGGTGCGTTTTCACGAAGTTTGGGATGTTGGGCAGGCGGCGTTTTTGATTGACCCGCTGAAGCGTGATCGTAGTTTGAATGCGCTGTCTGGTGATTTTTCTGACGACAATTCCGCGCCTTATCAATTGGCTCGCTTGCATAAAATTTATCGTGAACAAAAAGTTTACATGTCGAACAATTCACAAATTGCGCGTGTGGCTTATGAGTTTGATTTTCCGGTAATTTGGGCGCTATTCCAGATGGAAAAACGCGGGATGAAGTTAGACGACACTCTATTAAAACAGATGGGCGATGAGCTGGCGGCGGAAGTTGGTGAGCTTGAACAACAAATGTATTCCATGGCTGGATACGAGTTTAACGCGTCTAGTCCAGCGCAACTTTCTGAGGTTTTGTTTACCAAATTGCGATTACCAACTGCGGGCATAAAAAAGGGAAAAACTGGATATTCAACAGGTCAAAAAGAGTTGGACAAATTGCGCGGACAACATCCGATTATCGAGTTGATTGAGCGATATAGAGAATTGACCAAATTGACCAGCACATATATTGAGGCGTTACCAAAATTGATGGCGGCTGATGGGCGAATTCACACTACATTCAATCAGGATGTAACCAGCACGGGGCGGCTGAGCAGTACAAATCCGAATTTACAGAATATTCCGGTGCGGACTGAACTGGGTAGGAAAATTCGCCAGGCGTTTGTTCCGAGTGATGGCAAAGTTTTTGTCGGCGCGGATTATTCACAATTTGAGCTGAGGCTGGCAGCTGTGTTGGCGGGCGACGAGAAGCTGATTGAAGATTTTAATAGCGATGTTGATATTCACGCAAAAACGGCGGCGGAAACATACGGAATATCAATTGACGAAGTGAGCAAATCTCAGCGTCGAGCAGCGAAAGTGATCAATTTTGGTGTACTTTACGGAATGAGCCCGCACGGTTTGGCGGCGGCTACGGGAATGTCATTTACAGAGGCGAAAAAGTTTATTGATCATTATTTTGAGGTGCGAAAGCCGATTCGTCAGTACTTGGATAAAATTCTAACTCAAGCGCGAGAACAGGGTTTTGTTGAAACGTATTTTGGCAGGCGACGACCAACGCCTGATGTAAAATCGAGCAATTTTATGGTGCGATCTTCGGCGGAAAGGGCTGCGATGAATATGCCGATTCAAGGCACGGAAGCGGATTTGATGAAATTGGCAATGATTCGGCTGGAGGACAAATTGTCGGGCTTGGCTGACGCGATTTTACAAGTTCATGATTCGATTTTGGTGGAATGCAAACCTGAAGACGTCCAGAAAGTCAGCGAGATTATGAAAGCGGAAATGGAAGGCGTTTGTCCAGAATTGCCGATTAAATTGAAAGTAGATGTCGGCACGGGCGTAAATTGGGGTGAAGTGTAGAAAATATGGTATAATTACGCCATGAAATACACTCAACGACGAAATTCATTTTCTCGATTTGTACCAATTTTGCTGGTTATTGTTATCACGGTTGTGGCGGTAGCAGCGGTTATTGCGATTGGTCGAGCATTATTTGGTAAAAATGATTCAGGTCAAACAACGGATCAGAATGTTAACGTAGGGCAAGTTGCTTTGTTGTCGACGGACGTGGGAAGTGCGGTTCGATTGACGGTGCGCGGACCGATTGTAGCGAACGAGAATTTCCGCTCATACAGCATCACTATTTCGCCAGAATCTCGCGAAATGACGACGTACGAGGGATATTTGGATAAGCCGATTGCAGAGAAAAAATTGGACAATAACAACAGGGCTTATACGGAGCTGGTTTATGCGCTTGATAAGCGAAAAATGATGGAAGGTACGCCGCTAACTGAGCAGCAAAATGATTTGCGGGGAATTTGTGCTAGCGGTAAAATTTACAAATTCGAAACTTTGAAGGATAATTCCGTTGTGAAGAGTCTGTGGACGTCGGATTGTAGCGGCTCTAAGGGCTCGGCGCAAGCTAACGTGAACGAGATTTTGGATATGTTTTTGAAGCAAATTCCTGACGGCAAAAAAATGGCGGCTGGAATTGGTCTAAGTCAAGAAGAAGCTTTGTTTAAGCTGTAGGACTCGCCGAATGCCCGAGCTACCCGAAGTTGAGACAGTTCGTCGCGGTTTGGCGGATTTGCTGCCAGGTCAGGCTGTTGTGCGAGCCACGGTATTTGATTCGCCAAAGAGTTTTCCGAATTCACCAACTGACGTCCAGCAATTTTTATACGGTGCGCACGTAACGGCGGTGCGACGTCGTGCAAAAGTGCTGATGATTGATCTTGATACGTGTTATTCGCTGGTGATACATCTTAAGATGACTGGGCAATTGATTTTTCGTGGGGCTAATAGTTTTGCTGGCGGTCATCCGAATGATAGTTTGATTGGTGAATTGCCTGATAGATCGACACGAGTGCAAATTGATTTTGCGGATGGTTCGCACTTGTTTTTCAATGATCAGCGTAAGTTTGGTTGGATGAAATTGATGCCGACTGATGAGATAGAAAATTTGCCATTTATGCAGAAAGTTGGTCCGGAACCGCTCGATAAAAAAACCGAGGCGGATGACTTTATTAAGCGAATTCGTCGTCGGCAAAATTCGATGATAAAGCCAGCGTTTCTTGAGCAGTCGGTGATTGCTGGAGTTGGTAATATTTATGCCGATGAAGCTCTGTGGGCTGCGAAAATTCACCCTCAGACGCGCGTTAGAAATGTTAGTGATGGACAGTTAGAAAAACTATTTAACGAATTGCGCCAGATTTTGCAATTGAGCATTGATCAGGGAGGCTCGACGGATAAAAATTACGTTGACGCCGAAGGCAGAAAAGGCAATTATCTGTCGTTTGCGCATGTATTCCGTCGGGAAGGTCAGCCGTGCCATCGGCATCCTGACCAAGAGATTGTAAAGATGAAAGTTTCTGGACGCGGTACGCATATTTGCCCAGTTTGCCAAGTGGAGGTGAAGTGATTTACCTTTTTTACGGCGAAAATGAATTCGAGAAACGGCAAGCAATTGCTAAGCTGATCGGCAACGAAAAAGCGGCACGACATGATGGCGAAGATTTGACGCTGGCTGGAATGCAGGAAATAGTAATTGGGCAGACGCTGTTTATGAACTCGTCGGTGTATTTGATTTCAAAACTAGGCGAAAATTCTGAGGTTTGGTCGCAACTTCCAGATATGAAGTTTGACGATGACAGGACGATTATTCTGGCTGAAGATAAAATTGATAAGCGAACGAAAACGTATAAGTGGCTGCAGAAAAATGCCAAAGTTCAGGAGTTTTCACCGCTTAGTGATCGTCAAAAACCGCAGCTTTTAAAGTGGTGCGTGGCGGAGGCGAAGATTCGCGAGTGTGAATTAACGAATCGTCAAGCAGAGATAATTGTCGATCGTTTGGGATTTGATCAGTTGCGACTGAGCAACTTTTTGGATCAATTGGCGCTGACGGAAAAAGTGACGGATGATTTAATTGACAACTTTATACCTTTGGCGAGGACGGAGAATGTGTTTGATTTGTTTGTTTCGGCGCTGGCGGGTGATTATGATAAGGTTCACGATATAATTAGCTATTTGGAGTCGGAAGGTGGCGTTGATGGCGCTTATCAGACAATGGGGTTGCTTGCCTCGCAGGCAACTAACTTGACGGCGTTGGTTTTAGCTGATGGCGACAGTAAGTTGGTGGCTTCGGATTTTTCAGCTAATCCGTATGTTTTACGAAAATTGGCATCTTCAGCAAAAGGTGTTGATAAGGAAAAATTGAAGAGGATAAATGACGCGCTACTTCGGGCGGACTTGCAAATGAAAACAACTTCTGTAAATCCGTGGCTGCTTGTGGAGGCGGCGCTGGTTGGAATTGGAAAATAAACTAAGGAATAGGGAGGCTGCTAGATCTTATGGATGACATTCGCGCAAAAGAATATATCGCAAATTTAGAAAAGGAATTTTCTTTGATAGAGAATGGCTTCAAAGAGGAAGAGAAAAGAGCCTTAACCGATTATAAATCTAATGATGATGAACATATCAAGAAGTTGGCGTTTTTAGCTTATAAATCTCACACATATCAAGTAAGAATGTACGGCGTATTTCTTTTTGGATACTTGTCAGAACAAGATGATATTTTAGCATTTATGAGAGATGAAGTTTCCAAAGATGATAATTGGAGAGTTCAGGAAGTATTGGCAAAGGCATTTGATGAATTCTGCAAGAAAAAAGGATATGAAAAAGCACT
>CAUUUJ010000016.1:0-12129 GCA_963548315.1 uncultured Candidatus Saccharibacteria bacterium
AACGAATATGTAGTTGACGGCGAAGATTTGACGCTAATTGGTACGGCGGAAATGCCATTAACCGGCTACCACGCGGATGAGATTTTGGACGAAAAAGATTTGCCATTGCTGTATGCTGGGTATAGTCCTTGCTATCGAAAAGAGGCGGGAACATACGGTAAGCACACGCGTGGTCTGTTCCGAGTTCACCAATTTAATAAGCTGGAAATGTACGCGTTTTGTTTGCCTGAACAATCTAAAGAAATTCATGAGAAAATTCTTAGCGTTGAAGAGGCGCTTTGGCAGCAAATTGGGATTTCTTATCACGTGGTTAATATTGCGGCGGGCGATTTGGGTGCGCCGGCTGCAAAGAAGTATGACATTGAATATTGGTCGCCAGTTGACCAAACTTATCGTGAGCTGACGAGTTGTTCGAACTGTACTGATTATCAAGCTCGTGGTTTGAATATTCGAGTCAGGCGAGAAAATGGCACGATTGAATCTGTTCATACATTGAATGGAACTGCGGTGTCGTTAGCGCGATCGCTGGTGGTGATTTTGGAGAATTTCCAGAATCCAGATGGAACTTTGACTGTCCCTGAAGTACTTCGTCCATATATGAATGGTCGTGACGTGATATAATAGAGAGCATATTAGTTAGTAGGAGGAAAAATGATTAAGGATATTACAATTACTGGCGTTAAATATGAGCTGAACGCTACAACAAAAAAATACGTTGAAAGGAAAATTGGTTCGTTAGGAAAATACTTGCCACGCCACGCGCGAAAAAGTGCATCTGCAGACGTTAAGATTAAGCAGATTGACAATCCTGGTGGCAACAAGTACGAAGTTGAAGTTATCATCAATGTGCCAGATAAGAAAATTGTAGCTAAGGATTCAACCATGAACGTTTTGGCTGCGGTGGATATTGTTGAAGCTAGGTTGAATGGTCAAGTTCGTAAGTACAAAGACGATGTGCTAGCGCACGTTGGCGGAAGCCGCGGAGTTTTGGCGAAGCTAAAACAAACTTTCGGCCGAAAATAATTGATAGATGAAATTAGCAGGAAAGCGTTCAGATTCTGGGCGCTTTTTCTTTTCAAATTGCCCGAAAAAAGTTATAATAAAAGAAGTTTTTGAAAATGCCTGAAAGTGAGGGAGTTTTAAGGTTTATGGCAATTACACAACAAAAAGCGCTGAGTAAGATTTTTGGCGATCCACAGAAGAAGATTTTGAAACGATTGCGTAAGCAAGTTGACGTTATTAACGGTCTGAATGACAAATATGAAAAGATGTCCGACAAGGAGCTTCGGGCGCAGACTGATGAACTGAAAAAGCGTTTGTCGAAGAAAAATGTGACGCTCGATACGATTTTGCCGGATGCGTTTGCCGTGGCAAGGGAAGCTGCTAAGCGTGTGATTGGTGAGCGTCCGTATGATGTGCAGTTGATTGGCGGTATGGTTCTTCATGAGGGTAACGTTGCCGAGATGAAAACTGGTGAAGGCAAGACTCTTGTGGCGACGCTGCCAACTTACTTAAATGCTTTGGAGGGTAAGGGCGTTCATGTGGTGACGGTTAACGACTATTTGGCGCAGCGCGACGCCGGTTGGATGGGTCAAGTATATGATTTCCTAGGCTTGACTACTGGTGTGATTATCAATGAGGCGTCATTTGTTTATGATAAAGATTATGACAATGAGCATCACGACGATCCTCGAATGCGCAAGCTTCGTCCAGTTTCGCGTAAGGAAGCTTATGCTGCGGATATTACTTACGGAACTAACAACGAGTTTGGCTTTGACTATTTGCGCGACAACATGGTTAACGATGTTGATCTGCTCAGGCAGCGTGAATTGAACTTTGCGATCGTTGACGAGGTTGACTCAATTTTAATCGACGAAGCTCGCACGCCACTTATTATCTCTGCTCCAGCGGCTGAAAATCCTGACAACTATTACACGTTTGCTAAAATCGCCGCGAAGTTGGTTCCGGAAGATTACGTTTTGGATGAGAAGCGCCGAAGTGTTGCCTTGACTGATGAAGGTGTTGAAAAGGTCCAGAAATTGTTGGGAATAAAAAACTTGTACACACCAGATCACGTGCGCAGTGTTTATCACATGGATCAAGCTTTGCGAGCGCAGACATTGTTCAAGCGCGACAAGGATTACGTTGTAACCAATGACGGCGAGGTGATCATCGTTGACGAACATACTGGTCGTTTGATGCAGGGCCGCCGTTACAACGAAGGCTTACATCAGGCAATTGAGGCAAAAGAAGGCGTTCCTGTGTTGGAAGAGAGTATGACCTTGGCGACAATTTCCTTCCAGAATTATTTCCGTCTGTACAATAAACTTTCCGGTATGACTGGTACGGCGTTCACTGAAGCTGAAGAGTTCCAGCAAATTTATTCACTTGATGTCATCCAAATTCCACCGAACAAACCAGTTATTCGCGAGGATAAGGAAGATCTGATTTTCAAGACTGAAAAGGCCAAACTTAAGGCTGTCGCTGAGGCGATTAGGGATTACCACAAGCAAGGTCGTCCTGTTTTGGTTGGCTCTGGTTCTATTGAAAAGAATGAGCAGATTGCCAAATATTTGGAAAAAGAAGGTATTAAGTTTGAGATTTTGAACGCTAAGAATAATGAGCGTGAGGCTGCGATTGTTGCGAAAGCTGGCGAAAAAGGCGCGATTACTTTGGCTACAAATATTGCTGGTCGCGGTACGGACATTAAGCTTGGCGAGGGCGTGAAGGAATTGGGCGGCTTGGTTGTTATCGGTTCAGAGCGTCATGAATCACGCCGAATTGACAATCAGTTGCGCGGTCGTGGCGGACGTCAGGGCGACCCAGGTGAGACTCAGTTTTACGTTTCGACCGAAGATGATTTGATGCGAATTTTCCAGGGTGAGCGAATTGCATCATTGATGGACAGATTGGGTGTTGATGATGATACGCCAATCAGAACTCGTGCCGTATCGAAAACGTTGGAAGCGGCGCAGAAGCGAGTTGAAGGCTACAACTTTGATACGCGCAAAAATGTTGTTCAATACGACAATGTGATTAACCGCCATCGTCGCGTCGTTTATGTTATGCGACGTAGGATTTTGGAAGGCGATAATATTAAGCCAGAAATTGAGCGATTATTGCGAGCTAAAGTTCATGAATTGACGACTCTTCCATCGAAGAATAATCCAAAGTTTGTCGAGGATTTTTCGGTTATTTTCCCAGTTGATAAGGAGAAAATTGAAAAGGTTGGCAAGGAGAAGAAAGATCGTTTGCGCTATGAGAAGGCGCTGGAGCTGGCTGAAGAAGCTTACGCGGAGAAAGAGCGTGAGATTGGCGCTGATGATTTGCGCGGAGTTGAGCGCGAAGTCTACATGGCGGTGTTGGATACATTGTGGATGCAACATTTGGAAAATATGCAACATTTGCGCGAGGGAATTCACTGGCGAAGTGTTGGACAGCGTGATCCTTTGGTGGAATATCGATCAGAATCTCAGAAGTTGTTCGAGAGTTTGCAGGCTAATCTCCGCGATGAAGTTCTGGCAACGATATTTAATATTCATAAAGCCGACGCTACAGTCCGTCAATCTCAAGACGACGAATATGACACTGAGCTAACTAGGTTGGCTGAAAATGCCGTTGAGCGTGGCGTAAATGAAATTGGTTCGGGCGAGGAAAATCGCGACGATGACTTCTCTGTGAAAAAGGGCAAGACTAGTGCGGAATCAAATCGTGCGAAGAATCAAGCTCGAAAGAAGAAAAAGGCTCAGCGACAGAACCGTAAGAAAAATCGTAAATAATCAGAGAATTAGGCAATGAAACATACAGTTGAGGAAATTAGACTGAAGAATGGTGCACGCGGCTTGTTGATTGACGTTCCAGACGCTACGGTAATGAGTTTTCAGGTGCAATTCAGGGCTGGCAATCGCTACGTTCTGAATAAAGATATTTACGAAACGGCTCACATTATGGAGCATATGGCGTTCGGCGCGAATGAAAAGTTTCGTTCGGAGCACAATTATGAGCAGGAATTTACCAAGAACGGTGCTTATCACAATGCTTACACTTCCGACTATTCAATGGTTTATGAAGCGATTTGTGCGGATTTTGAGTGGGACAGGATTTTGGAGCTTCAGAGGCTGGCTATTACAACGCCGCGATTCAACGCCGATGAGCTTGAGGCGGAAAAGGGTAATGTTCGCTCTGAATTGACTGGTTATCTTAACAACCACAACCGCGTGATGTGGCCGCGCATTCAGCAGGCGCTGGGTGAAGATATTTTGACGTATAATCAGCGCTTAAAAACAATTGCTAATATTGAGCTGAAAGACATTAAGAATCATCACAAGCGAACGCATACTTTGAAGAATATGCGGTTTGTGGTGGCTGGAAAAATGGCTGGACGAAAAGCGGCTATTAAAGAACATCTTGAGGGCTGGCAATTAGAGACGGGCGAGCGATTCGTTATTCCGCGCGATGAACCGCGCAGAGCTAACCCAGTCTTGGTTAAGCGAAAAGAGGCGACTAATTTGACGTTTGGCTGGTCAATGATGATTCCGCGTGAGTTAAACGATGAAGAAGTTACGGCTATGAACGCATTGAATCACATTCTGACCGGCACGATGAGTTCACGGATTTTTGGCGCGGCTCGTAAAAAAGGCTTGGCGTATGGTATTTTTAGTGATACGTCGGTTGGTTTTTACGATTCGGCTTGGGATTTTGGCGGACAAGTAAATGTTGAAACTGCAGAAAAGCTCTTTGATATTATCGTGAGAGAGTTGAAGAAAGTTTTGGCTGGATCTATTTCTGAAGAAGATTTGGAAAGTGTGAAGTCGTATTCGTTGGGTCGTTATCAAATGGGTGCTCAAACTGTTGGGCAAGTAAGCAATTTTTACGTAGGGCGATATTTTGCTGATGATTTCGTGAGAGATTATGCCGCCGTTCCAGATTCTATTTTGGCGGTAACTCCTGATCAGTTGATTGAAACGGCTCGTCAATTTTTTGCATCCAACACGTGGACGTTGGCGGCAGTTACTTCGGAAGAAAAAGAGCTATTAACAAAGCTGTACGATAAGCTCGACAAGCTGTTCTAGGGTGTAATCGTAAATTGCCCGTGATATAATTAGGTTATGAAAATTGTCATTGCTGGTTTTGGTGTTGAAGGTCAATCTAATTTGCGTTATTTTCGAGAGAAGTTTCCGGAAGCTGATTTTTTGGTGGCAGACGAGCGTGAAAAAGTAGATAATTTGCCGGAAAATGTGGCTTATCAGACGGGATTTTCGGGGCTGGAGAACGCGGATTTAATCGTTAGGTCGCCAAGTCTTCCACTAAAAAAGATAAAGACTAGCGGTCAAATTTGGTCATCGACAAATGAATTTTTCGCTAATTGTCCAGCGACTATAATTGGCGTGACTGGCACAAAAGGCAAGGGGACGACGTGTAGTTTTATCTCGTCGATTTTGCGCGCGGCAGGTAAAACCGTTCATCTGGTGGGGAATATCGGCGTACCAGCTTTGGATATTTTGCCAAAAATTGAGAAAAATGACATTGTTGTTTACGAATTATCCAGTTTTCAATTGTGGGATTTGCAGAAATCTCCGCACGTTGCCGTAGTACTGATGATCGAACCTGACCACTTGAATGTTCACGCTAATTTTAATGATTATTTGGCGGCAAAGGCGAATATTGCCAAGTCTCAAACCGCGGATGATTATGTTGTCTATAATTCTCAAAATGAGTTTAGCTCGTCGATTGTAGATACGAGTTTGGCGCAAAAAAAGGAATATCCATTTGTTCTCTCGGACGATATAACTTCTGCGATTCACTTGCCGGGGAAGCATAATGTCGACAATGCGTGCGCGGCGATACTGGCGGTGAAGTCGATTTTGCCAAACGTGTCTGATGATGAGATAAAGAAGGGGCTTAGCGAGTTTACGGGGTTGCCACATCGATTGAAGTTTGTTGCTGAAAAATACGGCGTGAAATATTACGATGACAGTATTTCGACCACTCCGGGCAGTGCGATTGCGGCATTAAAAGCTTTTGCGGAGCCGAAAATTTTGATTTTGGGCGGCTCGGATAAAGGCGCGGATTATTCTGAATTAGCGAAAGAAATTGCCCGACAAAACGTGCGATTGATAATTATCAATGGCGCTAACGCTGATGAAATTAGGGAAGTTTTAAGGGAAGAAAAAATTGATTGCGAGATTGTCCAATTGAATATGGCGGGAATGAAAGAGGTTGTCAAATCAGCCAAAAATAAAGCGCAATTTGGCGACGTGGTGATTCTTAGCCCAGCGGCTGCTAGCTTTGATATGTTTAAGAGTTATTCTGATCGCGGCGAGCAATTTGTCGCTGCCGTAGAAGAACTTTAATCTTGATAGACTTCTGGTTTTAAGACGCCGATGTATGGCAAGCTGCGATATTGCTGACGAAAATCCAGTCCATAGCCAACGACAAATTCATTCGGTGTATCGATGCCGACGTAATTGGCTTTTGCGTCAACTTCGCGCCGTGCTGGTTTGTCTAATAGCGAACATATTTTTACCGACGCAGCATTTTTTGCGGCAAATAATTCTCTTAGCGCCTGGGCGGTTCGACCACTGTCAATTATGTCCTCAACTATCAACACGTGTCTATCCGCCACGTCGGTATCCAAATCTTTGATAATTTTTACAGATCCAGAAGATTTTGTGTCGTCGCCGTAGCTGGAAACCGCCATGAAATCAATTTCCATATAGCAATCCATCGCCTGTATCAAGTCGATCATAAACGGCGCTGCGCCACGTAAAATACCCACGACAACAGGATTTTTATCGTGATAATCCTCGGTCAATTTTTTCCCAAGCTTCTGAACTGCCGTTTTTATTTCTTCGTTTGTAAATAGAATTTTCTCAATATCTTTATCCATCTTTTTATTTTAACAGAGAATTGAGCGTTGAAAAATGGTACAATAAAATATATGCAACCGCTAAAAAAGAAAATTGGTGAGTTAGAAAAAGAAATTGAACAGGCTAAAAAAGCGCTGAAGTTTTCTGATTTGGAGCAGAAATTGGCGGAGCTGGATGATCAATTAAACCAGCCAGAAATTTGGAATAATCCTGATTACGCCCAAGAATTAACGAAACAAGCCGCCAGCCTTCGTCAGACCGTCGAGCCTTGGCAGACTTTGACGGTGCAGGTTGGCGATATGGTGGAGCTGATGGAGCTTGGTGACGACGATTTATTGCCGGAATTCCAAGCGCAAGTTTCGGCAATTGAAAAGAGTTTTGATAGGTATAAAACCGATTTGTTATTCTCTGGCGAATATGACAATCGTTCGGCAATTATGCGCATTTCCGCTGGCGTGGGCGGTCTGGATGCGCAGGATTTTGCGGCGATGTTGGAGCGAATGTATTTGCGCTGGGCGGAAAAATCTGGCATGAAAGTTGATACGCTGGAACGCTCGACCAATGACGACGCTGGAATTAAAACGGTCGTCTTGGAGATTTCTGGATCCTTTGCTTATGGAAAATTGCGTTCGGAAAATGGCGTGCATCGTTTGGTGAGATTAAGTCCGTTTAATGCGGACAATTTGCGCCAGACTAGTTTTGCGCTTGTCGAGGTTTTGCCGAAAATTGACGCGCCCGATGAAATATCAATTGACCCGAATGACTTAAGAATTGATGTTTATCGTTCGGGTGGCAAGGGCGGTCAGGGTGTAAATACGACGGATTCGGCGGTTCGAGTGACGCATGAGCCGACAGGAATTACGGTGGCTATTCAGAATGAGCGTTCACAGATTCAGAATAAAGAAACGGCGTTGAAGATTCTGCGATCAAAATTGCTAGCGATGAAATTAGAGCAACACGCCGAAACTTTGTCTGATCTTAGGGCTGGCGAATCGGCAAACTGGGGCAGCCAAATTAGAAATTACGTTTTGCATCCATATACGCTAGTTAAGGATACGCGCACAAAGCACGAAAATCGCAACGCTCAAGGTGTTTTGGACGGCGATATTGATGAATTTATCACGGCATATTTAGAACAAAATGCTGATTCTAAAAATATTTAGCTTATGGTATAATACTATTAATGATTCTGTTAGATAGGGTAACGAAGAACTACGGAAAAAATAATAAGCCGGCGTTGAATCGAGCAAGCATTCATGTTGGCGCTGGTGAATTTGTGATTATTGTTGGTACGTCGGGTGCTGGCAAATCTACACTTTTGAAGCTTTTGACTCGCGAAGAAAAGCCAAGCTCTGGAAAAATTGTGGTTGGCGGAATTGATTATGACAATTTGAAGGACAAGCACATCCCGCTGTTGCGTCGTAAAATTGGCGTGGTTTTTCAGGATTTTAAGTTGCTTCCGAATCGAACGGTATTTGAAAATGTGGCATTTGCGTTGGAAATTGCTGGAATGACAAATCGGGAAATTAAGGCAACTGTGCCGAAGGTGATCGAGTTGGTTGGCCTTAAGGGGAAGGAAAAGCATTTTCCTCATCAGCTTTCTGGTGGAGAGCGTCAGCGTGTAGCAATTGCGCGGGCGGTGGTGCGTCAGCCGAAGATCCTGATCGCAGACGAGCCGACTGGAAACTTGGACCCGAAGCACAGCTGGGATATTGTTCGCTTGCTGGAAAAGATTAACAAGTATGGTACGACGGTTATTTTGACGACTCACAACGTGGAGATTGTTAACAAGTTGAAGCGACGCGTTATTACAATTGATCATGGTAAAATCACCTCCGACCAGGCGAGAGGGAGTTATAAACAGTAATGAAATCATCAAAGTCTAACAAAAATAAAGAAACTATTCGTATACGTCAGCGCCGACGAGGTTGGTTGACGTTTGTCAGAATGTGCCGATATGGCATCAATAACTTTAGCCGTAATGCCTGGCTGACAATTGCTGCGACTGCGGTGATGAGCGTCACGTTGATTATCGTGTTTATAACATTATCAGCGCGTCAGGTTTTGGTTGATACTGTTTCAAATGTCTCCAAGCGTGCTGATATGTCAATTTACTTAAAGGGCGACACGCCAGAGAAGGAGATTAAAAATATCAAATCTCGAATTGAAAAATTAGATAATGTTGAGAGCGTTAAGTATATTTCCGCAGAAGAAGCGCGTGAAAAGCAAGCTGAACAATATAAGGACAATCCAGATACTCTTGAGGCGATTCGCGAATCTAGTAATGAGATGTCGGCGACGCTTCGTGTTTCCGTGAAAGAATTGAATAACCAGCAATCACTAAATAATTTTGTTAAAACTGATGATTTATATAAGAAATATAAAGACCCTAACAGGGAGCCGTCATTCTCGGGCGAACGTCAGCAGGCTATTAAAACAGTTGGCAATTGGGTGAGATTGGCGAGTATTGGTGGGTCAATCGCTACAGTTGTTTTCGTGGTAATTTCATCGCTTGTGGTCTTTAACACTATTCGCATGGCAATTTTTAACCGCAAGGATGAGATTGAGATGATGAAGTTGATTGGCGCAGAACGCAGTTTCATTAGAGGTCCGTTTATCGTTGAGGCTATAATGTACGGATTTATCGCGGCAATTATCGCAACAATAGTTGGGTATGGGTTGCTAATTCTTGCACATGATCCGATGGTCAAATACGGAATTCCTATCGATAATCTTTTGAATCATCTAAAAATGTACGGCGTGCTGGTTTTCTTTAGTATGATTCTGGTCGGCGCGGCAATTGGCGTGGCGTCATCCTGGGTGGCAACTCGCAAATATCTTAAGTTGTAAAAGTCCTTGACATACTGATTATGCTTATGCTAACATAGACGTATGAAACTACGGTCCACCACACCAGTTTCGGCATCATTAGTCAGCAGAGCGTCTCTGGTGGCGATGTCTGCATTGCTCGCTGGATCGGGCATTTTTGGCTTGGCATCACACGTATTAGCTCGCGACTATAACGCCGAAATTCAGGCAAAGCAACAAGAAGCAGACAATTATAATTCTGAGGCTTCACGCTTGGGTGAGATGGCTGATAGTTTGCAGGCGGAACTTGATAAAATAAATGGACAAATATCAGCTATTCAAGCGCAGATTTCTGACAGTCAAAAGAAGATTAATAGCCTTAATGACCAGATAAAAAAGAACGAAGAGCTAATTAAGCACAATCGTAAAGCGATGGGGCGAATTTTGGCAGATTTGTATGTTGATGATCAGATTTCGCCGCTGGAGATGCTTGCTAGTTCAAAAAATATTAGCGATTATATTGACAAGCAAGAACAGCGTAATTCTTTGAAAACTTCATTGAATGATAAGATCAAAGAAATTAAGTCTTTGCAGAAAAAGCTGGAAGAGAATAAGAAGTCTGTTGAGAATACGCTTCGCGACCAAGAATTGCAGCGCAATGCAATGGCGGCTAAGCAGTCTGAAAAAGCAAAATTAATTACTGATACGAAGAATGATCAGAATAACTATGCGGCTCTGGCTCAAAAGCGCAATTCTGAGGTAGCGAAGTTGCGAGAAGAGCAGGCTGCAGCTAACCGACGGGCTCTTGGCGGCAGTAATGTCTCTATTCCGGGCGGCGTACCTGGCGGCGGCGGTTATCCTGGCGCCTGGGCGAGCGCTCCACTTGACGCTTATGTCGATCCATGGGGGCTATACACGCGTGAATGCGTGAGCTACGTGGCTTGGAAAATTCATAGTACTGGACGATATGTTCCGCATTTTGGTGGCGCAGGCAACGCAAATCAGTGGCCGTCAACCGCAGCGCGCTATGGTATTGCTAGCGGCTCAACACCAAAAGCTGGTGCAGCAGCTGTGATGAATATTGGATATTACGGACACGTCATGTATGTTGAATCTGTCAATGGCGATGGAACTATTACCGTTAGCGACTACAACTTTGCCTGGGACGGTTTATATAGGCATTACACGCGTTCGGCTTCAGGATTGACATACGTTTACTTCTAGTCAGCATAAAGTGATATATAAAAACGCTCGTGTTAAACGGGCGTTTTGTAGTATAATAAGCATATGGTTGCGGGAGAGAAAAGACAGCAATTAAGTTGGTTTTTGACGCTTGTTATTGTGGCTATTGTTAGCTTTGTGGCGGGAGCTCGCTCTGATGCGCTGTTTGCTAATGTGGCGTCGGTATTTGGCGTTAGAACTTCAAATAAGACGATTGACTTATCTAGCGTTCAAAAAACATACCAAGAGCTAGTTGCTAATTATGACGGAAAATTGGATACTCAAAAGTTAATTTACGGCGCCAATCGCGGGCTAGTTGAAGCGGCTGGCGATCCACATACGGCGTATATGGATCCTGACGAGACGAAGGAATTTGACAAGTCATTAAGCGGTCAAATTGGCGGTGGAATTGGTGCGGAGATTGGTCTTAGAAATAATAAGCCGACTATCATAAAACCTCTGGAAAATAGTCCAGCTCAGAAGGCTGGAATTAAGGCTGGCGAGGTGATTGTTAAGGTGAATGACGAGGCTTCTTCTGACTGGTCAGTGGAAAAAGTTGTGAGTAAAATTCGCGGAGAAGTTGGGACGTCCGTTAAATTGACATTATTAAGTGGCGGTCAAACGCGTGAGGTGTCGGTTGTGCGTCAGAATATAGTTTCTCCGGCAGTAGAGTCGGAAATTGATGGAGAAATTGGTATTTTGAAAGTTAATCGATTTGGTGACGATACGGTAAGCTTGTCCAGAAAATACGCTTCGGAATTTGTTGAAAAAGGCGTTAAGAAGGTGATTTTGGATCTGCGAAACAACCCGGGCGGGACGGTTGGGGCTGCTCAGGGGCTATTAGGCATCTGGCTGGACAATCAAATAGCTATGACCGAGCGACGAGGTTCTGAAATTGTTAAAACGTTGCGTACAACTGGAACGCCAATTCTGGGCAATATAAAGACAGTGGTGCTTATTAACGGCAACAGTGCTAGTGCTAGCGAAATTACGGCTGGGGCGCTTCGTGAATACGGAAAAGCCACGCTGGTTGGACAGAAGAGTTACGGTAAGGGAAGCGTGCAGATTGTGCTTGGATTACCTGGCGGGTCGCAAATGAAGGTTACGGAAGCCAGATGGTACACACCAAAGGGCAAAAATATAGATAAAACTGGTATAGAACCTGATGTAAAAGTTGATCTTTCGTCGGACGATGTCAATAATAACGTAGATCCGCAGATGGATAAGGCGA
>CAUUUJ010000017.1:0-11905 GCA_963548315.1 uncultured Candidatus Saccharibacteria bacterium
TGCGAAGCTTTCGTTACGGATAAAGAAGCTGCCGATAATAATGGGGTTTGTCCAGATCACCAGACGCCGTATCAGCGTTTGAGTGAGGAAAATTACTATTTTAAGACCAGTGCTTTTTCAGACAATATTCGTCAGTCAATTGAGTCAAATAAAATGAGAATCGTGCCTGAATTCCGTAAAAAAGAGTTTTTGGAATTGATGAAAGATGGCTTGAAAGATGTGTCGGTTTCTCGTCCGCGTAAAAATCTTAGCTGGGGTGTTCCAGTTCCTGGCGATGATAATCAAGTCATGTACGTTTGGCTAGATGCTCTGAGTAATTACATTACGGTTATTGGTTATCCTGATCGTCCAGAAGAGTGGCAATCTTTTTGGCCGGCTGACGTGCAAGTTATCGGCAAGGACATTCTCCGTTTCCACGCCGGTATTTGGCCAGCAATGCTTATGGCGCTGGATTTGCCGCTTCCGAAAGTATTGCTTGTTCATGGATTTATCAATTCTGGCGGAATGAAAATGGCAAAGAGTCTCGGAAATGGTGTTGGTCCAGCCGATATTATTCCAGATTACGGCGCTGAGGCGTTTCGATATTACTTCTTGCGCCACGTACCTACTCAGGATGACGGTGACTTTACTTGGGAAAAGTTTGAAGCTGCGTATAATGGTGAGCTTGGCAATGATTTGGGCAATTTGGTTCAGCGAGTCGCTAAAATGGTGCAAAGTTATCAAGCAGGCGTTATTGGCGACGCTCCACAATCAGAGCACGACATGGGTCCGTATCGTCAGGCAATGGAAAGTTATATGTTTGACCAAGCAATGGACGAAATTTGGCTAATTGTTCGTTCTTTGAATCAATATATTGAGCGAGTTCAGCCTTGGCAAGTTGCTAAAAATCGTGATAAAGATCCAGAAGCGGAGTCGCATTTGAGTGAGATTTTGGCGCATGCTTGCGGTACGTTGTTGCAAGTGTCCGACATGTTGCGCCCATTTATGCCGCAAACTGCCGAGAAAATCCATGATATGTTTGCTAGTGGTGTCGTGCCGTCAGAATTGACGCCTTTATTCCCGCGCAAATATATTCACACGCCAGATCCACGCGCTCCGAAAGCAGAATCTCAGGTTAAATAGTTTATGATTGAGGCTGATAAGAAAAGTACGACTGAGGGTTTACGTCTGATAGATTCGCATTGTCATTTGCATGATACGGAATTTTTTACGGACAATCGCGAGCAATTTTACAAAGAAACGGTCGAGGCGAATATTGGCATGATTTGTGTCGGTACTGACCAGCGAAGTAGCCGCCAAGCTGTGGAATTTGCCGCGAATCATGAGTTTACTTGGGCGGCAATTGGCGTTCATCCGCACGATACGAAAGATGGCTGGGGAGATGTCAAAACTTTGCTGGAGAATAAGACGGAAAATTCTCCGATTGTGGCAATTGGTGAAATTGGACTTGATTATTATTACAATAACAGTCCGCGAGAAACGCAAATTGAGGGCTTGGAGGCGCAACTTCAAATGGCGGTTGATTACGATTTGCCAGTAAGTTTTCATGTTCGCGATGGTGCGAAGGATCAGCCGTCAGTTTGGGATGATTTTTGGCCAATATTCGATAATTTTCCTGGGCTGCGCGGTGTTTTGCATAGTTTTACCGATACGCGTGATAATTTGGAAAAGGGTTTTTCGCGAAATTTGTACGTTGGACTTAATGGAATTAGTACATTCACAAAGGATCAATTACAGAAAGAATTGTTTGCTTCAATTCCGCTGGAGCGATTATTGCTAGAAACTGACGCGCCGTTCTTGACACCGGCGCCGTTTCGTGGTAATATAAACAAGCCAGAATATGTGAGATTAGTGGCTGAATATTGGGCGAAGCAGCGAAATATTGATTTTGATGTTTTAAGCCAAGCTACTCTTCGCAATACAAAAGAACTTTTTGGCATTTGAAAGTGGAGAAAATGAATAGTACGCCGAAATGTGTTACAGAAACACTTGAAATTGAAGCTCGCAAAAAAGAAGTTCGCAAAAAACTTGACACTATTTTTTCTGATGCCGAGCGACGCGATAACTCTAAGGTGAATCCTGAATTGGGGAAGACTGCGTTTGACGTAGCGAATATCCCTAATAACGAGGCGGTTGATTTATGTAATCAAGCACTTGGCGGTTATGAAAAAAGTCTTGACTACATTAACAACAGTCCGCTTGAAGCTGTACAGGCAATTGGTAAGTCACTTCAACTATTCCGTGAAGACAAAACTAAGGAGAGTTGTAAGTGACTAAGTTTTTGAAAAAAGTACGAACTTTGGTTTTTGCTGATGATAGCGACGCCGTGTCTTTATTGAAATTCCGTAAAAAAGATCGTCCATTAAAGAAATTTACCGAGCGCGAGCTAATCCAACTGGAAAGTGAAATTGGCGCAACAATTTTTGGCGAGAAGCCAGCTCATGTTGCGCGACGAGAGTTTTTTAATTTAGATAAAGATACCTGGATTTGGTATGAAGAAGTTGCTGATGGTAAGGGTGGCCGGCAAGAATTGACGACGCGTTATGAAGTGCAGCCAAAAGGAATCTTGAAGATTCAGCCGAATTATCGTTATAGCTACTTGGAGGGCGACGAGCTTCAGAATTTTGTCTTGGCAACTAAGGAATATTACGAGCGAGTTTCTCGGCAATTATATAAGAAAGATCCGCAAACCGGTCGGCCGCTTTGATATAATAAAAAAGTGAATAAAGACTATATTTATCTTGATCATGCTGCTGCCACGCCAATGGACCCGTTGGTGGTTGAGGCGATGATTCCGTATTTTTCTGAAAAATTTTTCAATCCGTCTAGTCCGTACGCTCCAGCAATATTTATAAAGCGTGAATATCAAGACGCGAAGGCTCGGCTGGCGCGCTGCTTGGGTGTGATGGCTGATGAATTGATAATGACAGCTGGAGCAACTGAGTCTGTCAATTTAGCGTTTAATGCGGCAAATGGCGTAAGTTTAATTTCGGCAATTGAGCATGATTCGGTGATTAATTCCGCAAAAGCGCGTTCGGAAGTGAAGCTAATTCCGCCAATGAAAAATGGACGAATAGATTCCAACACGGTTAAAAAAATGTTAACGCCAGATGTTGGATTTGTTAGTATTGCGCTAGTGAATCATGAGCTGGGCTACATTCAACCAATTGAAGAGATTGCGGAAATTGTAAAAGCTGAGCGGCTCAGGCGCCAAGAAAATAATGAACCTTTACCGTTGATTTTTCATACAGATGCTTCGCAGGCGGCGGCTTTAATTGATGTGAAAATTAAAAGGCTGGGTGTTGATTTATTGACATTATCTGCGGCGAAAGTTTACGGTCCAAAGCAAGTTGGATTGCTGTGGGTGCGACCTGGCGTTACGCTGAAAGCCAATATTTTTGGTGGCGGTCAAGAATTGGGTCTGCGCAGTGGAACTGAAAACGTTGCTGGAGTGGTTGGTTTTGCGACGGCTTTGGAATTGGCACAAAAACGACGCTCTGCCGAAGTGAAGCGACTGCGAAAACTACGAGAAAATTTGGTAAAAGAGTTGAAGCAGGCTTTTCCTGAGATGTTGATATCGTCAGATATGAAAAAAAGTTTGGTGAGTTTTTTGAATATATCATTTTCTGGAATTGATGCTGAAAGATTGGTGTTTTTATTAGAATCTCGCGGGGTTTTAGTAGCTACGGGTAGTGCTTGCGCGGCTAATTCTGGAACGCGTTCTCATGTACTAGCGAGTGTTGGTCTGAGCGAATCAGAGATTGACGGAAGCCTAAGGCTTACCTTAGGCAAGTTGAACAATGATGAGAATATAAAGCGAGCTGGCGAATTTATCATCGAAGCTGTGCAAGCGGAAATGAAGAGGACCCGTCGATGATCCATAAACTAGTTGGCTTAATTATTTTTGCTACTTTGGTGATTTTTGGACTTAGTGTATATTTGTCGCCGAATGATTTGGGAAAATGCCAAAGCGTGGGCGAAGGCGATTGTCGTAAGGCTGATGCAATAGTTGTTGTCAGCGGTGGCGATACGAATGCGCGAACTGACGAGGCTATTAAACTGTATAAAGAAGGTTGGGCGTCGTTGATTGTTGTGTCTGGCGCGGCGGCCGATAAAACTGGCCCGTCCAACGCTAAGGCTATGTATCAGCGAGCGATTAACAGCGGCGTTCCAGAGAAAGCCATTGTTATGGACGAGTCTTCCGAAACGACCAGACAAAACGCCACTGAAGTGAAGAAGATTGTCGATTCACGAAAAATTGAAGATGTGATTTTGGTGACGAGTGGATATCATATGCGTCGGGCGCAACTCGAATTTTCAGCACAGTTTAATAACGTCAAAATCCGGAGTCATCCTGTCGCTTCTGATAAAAACTGGAGTTCGTGGTGGTGGTTGACTCCGTGGGGCTGGTGGCTGGCAATGGGTGAATTAATGAGAATTGGGCTATTCGCCCTGGGGCTGTCCAGATGAGTAAGAAAGTTTTTGTTGGAATGTCTGGCGGTGTGGATTCCTCCGTGGCCGCGGCACTTTTGGTTGAGCAGGGTTACGATGTAACGGGTGTTTATATGAAAAACTGGTCGGAAGATTTGCCTGGGATGCATTGTCCGTGGGCGGAAGATGTTGCTGACGCCAAGCGTGTGGCGGTTGGCTTGGGCATTGATTTTCGAGTTTTTGATTTCCAGAAAGAATATAAGCAAAACGTTGTCGATTATATGATTCGCGAATATCAAGCGGGCCGCACGCCAAACCCAGATATTATGTGTAATCAAGAAGTAAAGTTTAAGATATTTTTGGAGGCTTCGTTGGCGGCTGGAGCGGATTATATCGCGACAGGGCATTATGCGCGTGTCGCTCACGAATCGTCTTCGTTAGCCAAATTATTACGCGCCCGTGATGACAATAAAGACCAAACATACTTCTTATATCGAGTGACTTCGGAGGCTTTGTCAAAAACCATATTTCCGTTGGGCGATTTTACTAAGGCGGAAGTTCGCGAAATGGCGAAAGAGCGTGGTTTGTGGACGGCTAGCAAAAAGGAATCAATGGGAATTTGTTTTGTTGGGCAAGTTGGAATTCGTGAGTTTTTATCGGAATATGTTAAAACTGCGCCGGGAAATATTATTGATCAGCAGACGGGATTTGTCGTCGGTAAACATGACGGCGCAATTTTCTATACACTCGGTCAGCGTCATGGGCTGAACGTCGGCGGTGGATTGCCTTATTATGTTGTGGGCAAGGATATGGAGAAAAATGAGGTTTACGTGTCGCGCTCAATTGATAATGAAAGTTTGTGGCGAAAAGAACTTAGACTGGCGGATATCCATTGGATTAACCAAGCACCGCATAAAGATAAGAATGTACAAGTTCGGCTGCGTCATCGAGGCACTTTATTTGACGCGAAAATTGACGGAGATATCGTGCATCTTTCTACTTCGGAGCGTGCCGTAGCCGCGGGTCAATCTGCGGTAATATATGACGGCGATGAATGTTTGGGTGGCGGAATCGTGAAAACAGATTGACGTTATGGGAAAAATAGTGTAAACTGTTCTAAAGTAAGGAATAATAAAACGTAGAGTTAAAGGAAGAATTAATTTTATGCTAGCAATTCGTTTGCAACGTTTGGGTCGCAAAGGTTATCCAGTATATCGCTTGGCGGTACAAGAAGCACACCGTCATCCATCAAGCGGTCGTGTAGTCGCTTATGTCGGTAGCTACAACCCACACACTAAAGAATCAAATATCCAAGTTGAATTGGCTCAGAAATATTTGGACAATGGCGCACAGCCAACACCACGCGTAGTTAAATTATTGAAAGAAGCTGGCGTTAAATTGCCAAAGTGGGTTAAGGAAGTCTCAGCTGACAAGCACAAAGCCATCCGCAATCCAGAAAAGCTTCGCAAGAATCAACCAAAAGAAGAGCCAGCTGAAGAAGTAGCTGAATAATCTGTTGAGATTGGCGATTTGGCCTATAAACCCCATCTGTAAGGTGGGGTTATTTTATGGTATAATTACACTCATGAATGCCCAAAAAATACGTAGTAAATATCTTGAATTTTATAAAAAACAAGGTCACGCCGTTGTTGAGCGTGCGCCGTTGATTTTAACTAATGACCCGACGACTTTATTTACAGGTGCCGGAATGCAGCCGATGATTCCGTATCTGCTTGGTGAGGCGCACCCCGAAGGCAAGAGAATTGCCGATTCTCAAACGTGTTTGCGAGCGCAGGATATTGACGACATCGGCGATAATCGTCATACAACGTTTTTTGAGATGCTTGGAAACTGGAGTTTGGGCGACTATTTTAAGGAAGAGCAAATTGGCTGGATGTGGACGTTTTTAACTGAGGAAATTGGTCTTGATCCGCAGAGATTGTATGTAACGTGTTTTATTGGTGCGCCGGAATATAATATTGAGAAAGATGTTGAAGCGGCTAAACTGTGGCAGAAAAAGTTTGCAGAAAAGGGCATTGATGCAAAAATGGCGGACATCGGCAGTGAAGAGCAGGGCGCGGCGCGTGGTGTAAATCCAGGTGAAAGGATTTTCTTTTATGACGGCAGTAAAAACTGGTGGAGTCGTAATGGTGGTCCAGAAACTACTCCGGTTGGTGATCCGTGTGGTCCGGATAGTGAGATGTTTTATGAGTTTGATTTCATTGAGCATGATCCAAAATTTGGTGAAAATTGTCATCCGAACTGCGATTGTGGTCGATTTATGGAGATTGGTAATAACGTATTTATGGCATATAAAAAAGTTGCCGAGGGTAAATTTGAGCCACTTGATAAGCCAAATATTGACCATGGATCTGGACTTGAGCGAATCGCGGCTGCAATAAATAATGATCCTGATGTCTTTAAGATTAGCTTGCTTTGGCCGATTATTGAAAAGCTGCAAGATCTGAGCGGCAAGGATTACGCTTCACATACCGAAAGTATGCGAGTGATTGCTGATCATTTGAGGGCTGCGACGTTTATGGCAGTTGATGGGTGTGTGCCAAGTAATAAAGAGCAGGGCTATGTGATGCGTCGTCTGCTCCGTCGGGCAATTCGTTATAGTTTTGATTTGGGGATCGAGCAGAATTTCCTGCAAGAAGTTGTGCCGACGATTGCTGATTTGTACGAAGCTGATTTTCCAGAGGTGAAGAATAATCGCGATAATATAATTGCCGTCCTTGTTAAGGAAGAGAAAGCTTTTCGACAGACTTTGAGAAAAGGTTTGCGACAAATGCAACGCTACGTTGACGATGGCTTGACTGGTGAAGAATTATTCACTTTGTACGACACTTTCGGTTTCCCAGTGGAACTCAGTACGGAAGAGGCATATAAACAAGGAATTAAGCTTTCGGACAATTGGCGCGAGGAATTTACCGCGAAAATGAATGAGCAACGACAGCGCTCTAAGACGGCTCGCAAGGGGCAATTTAGCGGTGGCTTGGAAGGTCATGACTCTATTCATCTGAAATATCACACGGCGACGCATTTGTTGGGTGCAGCGTTACGTAAGGTTTTGAATGCGCCAGATTTACAGCAGCACGGAAGCAATATTACCGCTGATCGATTGCGCTTTGATTTTAATCACGATAAATTGACACCAGAAGAAAAACAGGCGGTCGAAGATCAAGTTAACGCTTGGATTGATGAAGATTTGCCAGTTAGTTTTGCTGTTTATCCGACGGACGAGGCATTGAGCATGGGCGCAATTGGTGCATTCGGTGAGCGTTACGGTGATGAGGTTAAGGTTTATTCCATTGGCAAGGATGATAATGTCGTCAGCTTTGAAGTTTGCGGCGGTCCACACGTCGAACATACTGGAGTTTTGGCTGAAGATGGCAAGCGATTCAAAATCACCAAAGAAGAATCTAGTTCGGCTGGAATTCGTCGAATCAAGGCTGTTTTAAGATAGATAATTAGCTGTTGCTCTAAAATCACAAGCGTTATATAATATCTCTTATATGGCATTGAAAGACATGTTGAAGAAGTCTGATAAAGATAGTCGCGAGCTATTGGTTAGCTTAGATATTGGTACGGAAGTGGTTAAGGCGTTGATCGCTGAAGTTAAAGATGACGAGCTGAAGATTATCGGCGTTGGTCGAAAACAGCAGGAAATGGGCGATATGCATAGCGGTGCGATTGCTGATATTGCTGGTGTTGTAGCGAATTGCGAGGAGGCTCTGTCTGAGGCTGAAGATCAAGCTGGCGTTCAGGGCAAGCGAGTTGTTATTGGCATTGCGGGCGAATTAGTTAAGGGTGTTACGAACACTATTCGCTATCGCAGGCCGCAGCCGAATAAGCCACTAGACATTGCCGAGATGGAATTTATCATTGAGAAAGTTCAGGAGCGCGCTCAGGGGAAAGCTCAGGCTCAAATTGCGCTAGAAACTGGCAATGAAGATGTTGAGGTGAAATTAGTCAATTCGGCGTTGGTGAGTATCCATATTGATGGCTATAAAGTTTCGAATCCGATTAGTTTTCAGGGGCGAGACGTGGCGGTGCAGATTTACACGGCGTTTGCTCCGATGGTTCATATTGGCGCGTTGGAGAAGGTTGCGGACGAGCTTGCGCTGGATTTGGTGGCTGTGGCTGCCGAGCCATTTGCGGTGAGTAGGAGTGTTTTAGGATCGGATACGGATAGCAATTTCACGGCGATTCTAGCGGACATTGGTGGTGGCACGACAGATATTGCAGTTGTTAATGACGGCGGAGTCGAAGGCACGAAGATGTTTGGTATTGGTGGACGAAGTTTCACTAGAACTATTGCGGCTGACCTGGATTTAAGCTTCAAAGATGCAGAAAAACTGAAGTTGAATATTGATAATGAGAATTTGAAGCCTAGCGTAAAGAAAAAAGTTGACGCGGCGATCGACAAGACCTTGGAAGTTTGGCTATCGGGCGTTGAATTAGCGCTGAGCGATTTTGATAATGTTGACTATTTGCCTAATAGGATTTTACTGTGTGGTGGCGGATCGAGCCTACAGAAAATTACTGAAGCTCTAAAAACTCGACGCTGGCCAGAGGATTTGCCTTTTACTAAGAAACCTGTGGTTCAATATATCAATCCGAGTGATATTACAGGGATAGTCGATGAAACTGGAGATATTAGCGATCACACATTTGTAACTGCAATGGGTTTGTTGCGAGTTGGATATGATACAATTATCGGTAGCCAAGACGGTAATAGTTTAGTTGAAAAAGTAAATAGGTTATTAAAGATTTAAAATGAATAAAGACGTTATTTATATCGATGTAGAAGACGACATTACGACGATAATTAGTAAGATTAAGGCGTCGAAAGAGAGAATTATTGCGTTAGTACCGCCTCGAAGAATTGGCGTTTTACAGAGTGCAGTCAATATCCGATTACTAGCTCGGGCAGCAACTTCGGCGGATAAGAGAATTGTGTTAATCACGAATGATTCGGTTTTGGCTGGATTGGCGGCAACGGCGAAAATTCCTATTGCAAAAACGCTTCAGAGCAAGCCAGAAATTGCGGAGATTCCAGTTCTGAAAGTTGATGACGACAATGATGTGATTGATGGCGGCAAACTGGCGGTTGGAGATATGGCGGATTCTGCGAAAAGATCAAAGAAATCCGATGAAGACTCTGCCGTAGATAATGTTATAGCTGACGCAAATAAGAAGGAGCCTAAGGGGTTAGACTCTCTGAAAAAGATGGTTAAAAAACCGAAAGTCCCTGATTTTAATACATTTCGTAAGAAGTTCTTATTGATAGGCGGTGGTGCTTTACTTTTGATCGTATTTTTGGTTTGGGCAATTTGGTTTGCTCCGCATGCCACGGTCGTTATTTCGGCAAAGACCACTAGTATGACAGTCAGTGATACCGTCAGCCTGAATGAAACAGCCACTACAAGCGCAAAATCTAATGTCATTAAGTCTGTAAAGAAAGAATTAGCAAAGGAAGTTAGTGTTGAATTTTCTGCTACGGGCAAGAAGAACGTCGGAGAAAAAGCTACTGGAGTGGTGGTTTTTAAGAATGTTTCCCCAGATAGTGTTACTATTGCAGCTGGTACAATTTTAAAGAATAGTGGGTTATCTTACACTTTAAATTCTTCTGTAACTGTTCCAGGCGGCTCTTATCAGCGTAATTGCCCTGGGTATATTTGTCCGGGATCTGCTTCTGGCGTAATTACCGCCAGTGAGGGTGGAGCTCAGTATAATGCAGCCACTGGCAGTATGAGTATTTCGGTTGATGATATTTCTGCGTCGCTACGATCTGCTACTAGTGGCGGCACCGATAAAACTGCGACGGTTGTGACGGCTAATGATATAGAATCGGCAAAAAGCAAGCTGAGCGAAAAGAAGATTGATGGATTAAAAGAGCAGTTGTTGTCATCATTCGGCGATTCGGCAACGGTTATAACGGAAAGCTACGTTGAAAATCGATCAGATCCTAGCTCGAGCGTGGCTGTGGATGGCGAAGCTACCGGAGCTGTGACTCTGAAATCGACAATTACCGCCAGCGCGTTGGCTATTGATAAGAATGAGCTAAAAAACTTTGTGGAAGCAAAACTTAAAGAGGAAATTTCCGGTAAGAAGTCGCAGAGAATTTATGACAATGGAGTAAACAAGATTGCGTTTTCACAATTTTCTAGGGCGCATAATGTACAGACTGTGCGTTTAACTACGAATGGCAAGGTTGGCCCAGATATTAAAGAAGCGAATGTAAAGGATCAAGCCAAAGGCAAGAGCTACGGAGAAGTTCAGTCTGCTATTGAATCTATCGAAGGTGTTGAGGATGTCGATGTTAAATTCTCGCCATTCTGGGTTAAATCTGTTCCAAAAGATATCAATAAGATTAATGTCGAATTTAAGATAAAAGATGTCAAGTAAAAACTTTTTAGCGCTAGATGTTGGATCGCGGCGAATTGGTTTGGCTATGGCGGATTCGCAAGTGAAAATTGCTGTACCGTTTGGTTGGTTGGAGAATAATGAAAATATCGTCCAGGAAATAACAGAGCTAGTATTGAGGCACGATATTGATACGATCGTAGTGGGCTATCCACGAAATCAATCCGGTGAACCAACAAAGCAGACGGAATTTGTAGAAGAATTTGTTAAGCAATTTGAAGACATTGAGCTTGATACTGAGATTGTTTTTCAAGACGAATCTTTAACAAGTGTGCAGGCCGAGCAGAGATTGGGTAATAAAATTAAAGATAAGGGCGAGATTGATGCAGAGGCTGCTAGCATAATTTTGCAGGACTTTTTGGAGGAGAATTATGAAAATTCGTAAACAACGTATTTGGCTATTAGTGTTGTCAATAGTTGTGGCTATCGCTGGAATCGGCGCCCTTGGGGCAACAGTGTGGTATAAGCAGATGCTTTCTCCTGTCGACGTAAATAGTCAGCAGGCTTTCAGAATTAATATTAAAGAAGGCATGGGATCTAGTGATATCGCCAAAACTTTAGAGGATAATAAAATTATCAAAAACTCTTTAGCATTTTCTATTTACACAAGGCTTCATAATTCGGCAAGCAAGTTTAAGGCTGGCGTTTATTCTGTAAAAGCTTCACAATCTGTCGATGAAATAATTAATCATTTGACTAGCGGTAAAACTGATGAGATTGCTATAACATTTTATCCTGGATCGACTTTGAATAAAAAAATGAAGAATTCTGACGGCAGAGAAGTTGAATCCGTGTTGATTCAGGCGGGATTCTCGGATGATCAGATAAAAAAGGCATTTGCTGCTAAATATGACAGTCCAGTTTTTGCGGGTAGACCGGAAAATGCTGGGCTTGAAGGGTATATTTACGGTGAAACATTCTATACTTCCCCGGATGAAACCGCAGAACAGGTTTTGCAACGCTCAATTGATCATCTGGAGAAAATTGTTAAGAAATATAATCTGGAGGAGAAATTTAAAGCTCGTGGGCTGACCTTATATCA
>CAUUUJ010000018.1:0-10715 GCA_963548315.1 uncultured Candidatus Saccharibacteria bacterium
TTAACGCCAACAACTTTACCGCCGCCCGCGTTGTTCATTCGCTGTGATGTATCGCGAACGTCCTTAGCTTTTTCACCGAAGATTGCACGAAGCAAACGCTCCTCAGAACTCAATTCCTGCTCGCCCTTTGGCGTAATCTTACCGACCAAAACATCGCCAGCCTTAACCTCGGAACCAATTTGGACAATTCCGTTCTCGTCCAAGTGACGCAAACTTTCCTCGGAAACGTTTGGAATATCGCGCGTCACAATCTCTGGACCAAGCTTCGTCTCACGAACCTCAACGGTGTAATCTTTAATGTTAATGCTTGTCAATCGATCATCTTCAACCAAGCGTCGGCTCATGATAATCGCGTCTTCCATGTTGTAACCACCCCATGGCATAAAGGCAACCAACAGGTTTTTACCTAGGGCAATTTCACCACCAGCAATTGAGGCACCTTCAATCAGAATATCGCCCTTCTTCACCTTGTCGCCACGCTCAACGCGGACTTTTTGGTTGTAACAACGATCGTCATTGTTCTTTACGAAGTGCTTCAATGTGTAAATCTTTACGCCGTCAGCATATTTGACGTGAACTTCGTCGGCATCAGCGCGAACGACTTCGCCGTCGGCACTAGCTTGAATCAAGTGACCACTGTTCTCAGCCACAGCCTTCTCAATTCCAGTACCAACAGTTGCGGATTCTGGACACAATAGAGGAACCGCCTGGCGTTGCATGTTTGAACCAGTCAAAGCGCGGTCAACACGAGTCTTTTCAATAAATGGCACTAATGCCGCAGTCGAACCTAAAATCTGGCGGTGAGCTGCGTCCATGAATGTGACCTGGCTAGCATCAACTTGAGATGGCTGCATATTGCTACGGGCATTAACGCGCTCGTCGCGGAAAGTTCCGTCTTCATTAAGAGCTTCACCAGCATCAGCGATAACCTCACCAATTTCTTGTGAAGCATCCAAGTAAACAAGTTCGTCGGTCACTTTGCCGTCTTTTACGCGAAGATATGGAGTTTCGATAAATCCATATTCATTAACACGTGCATAAGTCGCCAAGTTCAGCACCAAACCGATATTCGCACCTTCTGGCGTTTCCACTGAACAAATACGGCCATAGTGAGTTGGGTGGGCGTCGCGAACCTCAAATCCAGCACGCTCACGAGTCAAACCGCCAGGACCAGTCGAGCTCAAGCGTCGCTTGTGGCTCAATTCTGACAATGGGTTAACTTCGTCAAGTAGCTGCGACAACTGGCTTGAAGTAAAGAATTCACGAACAGCCGCAACAATTGGACGAGCGTTGATCAATTGACTTGGGCTAACGCTTTCCAAATCAGCTACGCTCATGCGATCCATCGCATTGCGTTGCATTCGAAGCATACCAACGCGGAATTGTCGGGCAATCAATTCACCAACCAAGCGAACTCGGCGGTTGCTCAATGCGTCAATGTCATCAGCTGGCTCTTGCGTATTGTTCAAGCGAATAACTTCACGCAAAATCGCTACCAAATCGCTCATCTGCAACGTACGATTTTCTGCTGTATTAGCAACATCCAGACCCAAGCGTTGGTTCAATTTATAACGACCAACCCGCGAATAATCGAACCGCTTGAAGTCAAAGAACATTCGCTCAATCATCTGACGAGCATTATCAACTGTCGCCAAATCACCTGGACGCAATCGACGATAAACCTCAATCAACGCCTCATTTGCACCACGAGAAGTATCCTTGTCCAAAGTTTCGTCAATGTATTTTACGTCGCCAGTATCAATATCAGCGAACAATTCCTTAATTTCGCTAGTCTTTGGATAGCCCAAAGCGCGCAACAAAGTCGTTGCTGGCATCTTGCGGCGGCGGTCAATTTTTACGTAAATCGCGCCGTTAGAAGCCGTCTCAAATTCCATCCAAGCTCCACGTCCTGGAATGATTTTTGCACCGTAGTAATTACGTCCCGCTATTGTTTCAGCAGTGAAGAAAACACCAGCAGAGCGAATCAACTGGCTAACAACCACGCGCTCCGTACCGTTGATAATGAACGTACCGCGCTCGGTCATCCATGGATATTCACCGAGATAAATTTCCTGCTCTTCAACTACGCCAGTTGTTTTATTTGTCAATTCAACTGTTGCGTGTAGCGGAGCTTCAAATGTTAAGTTGTTTTCTTTGGCAAATTGGTCAGTGTTTTTTGGCTCGCCAAAATAGTATTTGCCGAACTTTAATGACAACTTCTGACCAGTGTAGTCGTCAATTGGATTAATTTCTGAAAATATCTCACTCAAACCTTCTTCGACGAACCAACGCCAAGAATCTTTTTGGTGAGCGATTAAGTTTGGTAGCGGCAGGGCATTATCACCAGAGGTGAAATAGACGCGCTCGCTACTTGTGGTTGGTTTTTTTGCCACAGGCGTAAACACTCCTCGCTTTAATTAGTGGTTAATAGACGGCCATGAAGATCTCTAATTCATAGCCCAAAATCACGATTTGCCTACTCGCAATTTTCACCCGCCATGAATACACTACTTCTATAACTACTCATTATGACGAAAAACGTCAATAAAATCAAGGGGTTTTACTAGTGTTTTTCAATATTATCAATCAACATATCGTGAACTTCGTCAACTGTCCCATCAGCAGAGATCACCGGAATTCCGTATGCCTCGGCAATCTCTAAATATCCATCATCGACTTTTTTCTGAAAATCTTGCCCGCACGACTCAAAAGTGTCGGGATTTTTTAACTCACCACGCATAGAAATTCGCTCTTCCCGCTTCTCTCGACTCAAACTCAAAATAACCATAACGTCCGGCTTCAGATATTTTTCGTCAGTAAACAACTTCGTCAATCGCAGAATCTCCAACTCGTCATATCCTTCGCCTCGCCCCTGATAAACCAGCGTTGAAATATAATTCCTAGCGCTCAAAACAATTTCCCCACGCTCCAATGCGGGCTGAATTTTTTCTCGCCACAATTCACGCCGAGCTGCAGAAAATAGCGCCACATTCACCGCCGCAGAGCGCGCCAGATCACCATTTTTAATCACTTTTCGAAGTTCATTTGCTATTGGAGTTGATTTTTCCGGATCGTCACTTCCCGGCTCTTCAATCACGCAAACCGTTCGCCCGATTGACTGAAAATATTCCGCCAATTTCGCGACCTGCGTCGACTTGCCCGTCCCGTCATTACCTTCGATAACTATGTATTTTCCCGCGTCGCCCATCATCACCTCGTAATCACAATGTGCGGCTTCTGTAGAAATATCAGCCATTTTTTCGTTTTGCCATCAATTTTTATCAAGTGAGTATGCTGATGTATCATCGACTTGGTTTTGCTGCCTTGGGCTCGGGCGTAAATCGAATAGCCGTTATTCTCAAATTTCGCAATCTGATTCATATAGTCAATCTTTTCCTCGTCGCTCAAATTTGCCAATGAGTCCACGTGTCGTTTCGGTATCACCATCAAATGGTCGTCCACGCCGCAGCCATCCCAAAAATCATAGCCAAATCGATTTTTAATGATTAGGCAATGCTGCGTTTCTTCTACGACTTGACTAGTATGCTGTTTTACCAATTGACAGAAGTCGCAACTTTCAGATCTATTACTTTTCTTATGATTCTTATATTCTTTTTCTTTTGTCCGCCAACGGAAAATTGAGCCAGTCATCATTATAAAACCCCCTCGCTAAGTCCTGCAATTTCCATCGGTTTATGCCGACGATCCTTAAACGCCCGCGGCAACATCATTTCTGGACGCCAAGTTTTTATCAATTCATCCAAATCGTCAGTGTGCTGATATTTGCCGCTCATTCCGCCGCGTCCACTAGCATATCCGCCATCAACCTGACCAGTGTGATGAAAAATCAATTGCCCAATTCTCTCACCGACAGGCAAAACCACACTTTCATGCTTATTTAAGTTGTAAATCTCAAGCGTAATCCGATTGATATATCCTGGATCAACCCAGCCAGCATCAAAACACACCGCCACGCCATTTCGTCCCCAAGAGCTACGACTTTTCACCTCAGCCGCGCCGCCATGCGTCCGAATTCCAACAAATTCGTGCGTGTGTGCCAAAATTCGCTCACCAGGTTTCAGTACGATTATCGGATGATCTGGCGGAATATTCTTAAATTCCCGAAAACCGTGCCGCTCACACCATTCGACATGCGGCATAGCCTTAAGCGGACCCTTGAAATATCGATTGACATCAGACTCGTCAAACGGATTATAAACTCGCGAAATATCGTCATATTCCTGCTTATAAAAATTAAAGCCTAGCGTAAAATCTAAGCTGGCTTCCGATACGTTTTTTGGGTTGAACGGCGTACAGACAATTGTCCCGTCTTCAATCGCCGCTAATATATCTTTATTTGAGTACACGCTCACTAAACACCTCCCATTGCGTGATTTTTCTACCAAATCTTATTATGGCAAGTTTACGCATTTCTATCAAGCTTTCGGTAAATTTTACAGCATGTTAAACTGAGATTATGGAAAAAGCCATTATTGTAGCTTACGATAAAAACCGCGCCATCGGACAAAATGGCGATATGCCGTGGGGGCGGAGTTTGCCGGCCGATTTGGTGAATTTTAAGCGCTTGACGAGAAATAGCAATGTCATTATGGGCAGAAAAACGTTTGAGTCAATTGGCTCGCGACCACTTCCAGACAGAGAAAATATTGTCATTTCATCCAAGCCAACTGGCGTCAAAAAAGTCCTGACGGCTATGAATTTGCAGAGCGCCCTGGCTTTATCGCGATATCCGACTTTTATTATTGGCGGCTCGCAAGTTTATAAAGACGCGCTAGATATTCCAGAAATTGACACCATTTACGCCACGGAAATTGACGCCGAATTCCCCGATGCTGACACTTTTTTCCCAGAGATAAATATGGACGCGTGGGAGGAAGTAGATCGAGTACATCGCCCAGCAGATGCTGAAAATGATTACGATTTTGATTTTGTGACGTATAAAAGAAAATAGCCTTCTTAAGTTGACAGTATTTGGTATTTGTGTTATGATAGAGCGCATGAATGAGCAATATAGTCTATGTATCATAGATCCCGAAGAGAGTGGCGATCTTAAAATTACAGATATACCAGAATATCAGAATTCAGTGCGCGCCCTCATTGCAATACTTGTCGATAATCCTACCCATAATGAGGACGGAACGGTCAACAGCAAAGCGCTCTTACTGGAAAGAGGAATATCCGAAAATGGCAACTCTACAGCAAAAGGAACGTATAGAGATATACAGTTTAACCCCGACACCAGACGATATAAAATTCTGCCGAAGAAAAATCTCCGTAAAAAATAAACCTTAGCCACTCAGGCTATAAGTGCAAATCACACTACACGGCAATCGGCGCTTTTATCGCTGGATGGCATTCATAGTCCTCCAGGCGAATATCATCAATCGTGAAATCATCAATATTCTTGATGTCTGGATTGAGCCACAACTTAGGCAGCGTTAGCGGATTCCTTGATAATTGCTCGTCAACTTGCGCGCGATGATTATTGTAAATATGTGCGCTATTTAAGGTGTGAATAAACTCGCCGGGTTGCTTGTCGGTAACTTGAGCGACAATCGACAAAAGCAACGCATAGCTGGCAATGTTAAACGGCACCCCAAGGAACATATCCGCCGAGCGCTGGGTCAGCGCCAAATCCAGCTTGTCCTTCTCGCCGTTCTTGCCAGGTCTTACGTTAAATTGAAACATCGTATGGCACGGAGGCAGCCCTCCAGCTTGAACGATGTCATCAATTTCCGCCACATTCCACGCGCTCACGATATTCCGACGCGACTCTGGATTCGTCTTTATCATGTCAATGGCGTTCTGAATCTGGTCAATAGTTCCGCCCTTCCCGTCCGGCCATTTTCGCCATTGAACACCATAAACAGGACCCAAATTTCCCCATTCTTCAGCAAACGCGTGATCGTTCGCAATCTTATCAATAAATTCCTTCATTCCAGCGCGCCACTCATCGCCGTTAATTTCCGGTATTTTCTGACCAGTTTTTTCTAGGTAATTTTTATATGGCCATTCGTCCCAAATATGAACGCCGTTTTGCGCCAAATATTCAATATTGCCCGTACCCTTAAGAAACCACAAAAGCTCATGAGTGACGCTTTTGAAATATAATTTCTTCGTGGTCATAGCTGGAAATCCGTCCGCCAAATTATATCGCGTCTGAATACCAAAAACTTCTGTCGTCCCCGTTCCCGTACGATCGCCTTTTTGCACACCGTTATCACGAATGTATTTCAATGCGTCTAAATATTGCCTCATAAACCCTCCTTGCTTACTTCAAATTATGACAATATCTCTCAAAAACCACAAGCAGAATCACTAGTAGTTTTAACAACAAACACGTAAATTTTTACGACAATTTAGTCAAGACTTTGTCAATCAGTCCATACTTTACGGCTTCATCCGGCGTCATCCAATAGTCACGCTCCATATCAGACTTAACCTTAGTCAACTTCTGACCGGTGTTTTTCGCCATAATCTTCGCTAGCATCTCCTTAACTTCCAAAGTTTCCTTCATGTCAATTTCCATGTCGGTCACTTTTCCATGCGTTCCAGAAGACGGCTGATGAATCATAACCTTAGCGTGCGGCAAGCAAAACCTCTTGCCCTTAGCGCCAGAACTGAGCAAAAACGCGCCCATACTCGCTTGCAAACCAATTCCATACGTCGCCACATCGGGCTTAATAAAATTCATCGTGTCGTAAATTGCCATTCCGTCATAAACGCTACCGCCTGGACTATTGATATATAGCGATATGTCAGCTTGCGGATCAACATATGCCAAATGCAACAATTGCGCCACTACGCTGTTCGCGGTATGTTCGTTAACGTCTTCGCCAAGGAAAATAATTCTCTCATTCAACAATCTCGAATAGATATCAAAAGCACGCTCGCCGTCAGCCGATTTTTCAACGACAGTTGGAATGAGATATGATTTTGGCATATTTACCTTATTTCTTCGTGTTTAATTCAACCAATTTAGCAACAGTCTTATCTGTAATCATTCGATTGGCAATGTCACGGTGGACGTTTGGATTGTCAAATTGCTCTAATATTTTCTTATCTTTGCCGTATTGCTGCTTAAAGAAATTAATTTGCTCTTGAATCTCATCACGAGAAGCGTCAATCTTCAGCTCCTTCGACAATTCCGCCAATACCAAGCCAGCCTTAACGCGCTTTTCAGCCGCTGGACGAGCTTCTTTCTTTACCCACTCCTCTTTATCTTTGAAGCCCTGAGTCTTCAAATAGCTGTCCAAACTCAGTCCGCTATACATCAAATTCTGAGTCAAGTCACGCTCGATTGATCGCAGTTGATCCTCAACCAAAAGTTCTGGCAGCGCCGCCTTACTCTTTTCCGTCAACTCACCAACCAGCGCGTCCTTAAATTTCTCATCAGCTTCACGCTCTTTTTGTGTGGTGAGTTCACGCTTGATATCTGCTTTTACTTCTTTCATCTCTGTAAATGGACCGCATTTTGCAGCAAATTCATCGTTTAGTTCTGGCAATTTCAATTCATTAACCTTGTGAAGTTTCACGGTAAACACAACGTCTTGACCTGCCAGATTCTCAGCGTGATAATCCTCTGGAAATTTCAGTTTCAAATCGAACTCTTCACCGGCCTTATGACCAATCACACCTTCCTCAAATCCAGGAATGAATTGACCTTCGCCAAGCTTCAAGCCATATTCCTTAGCCGAACCTCCCTCAAATGCCACGCCGTCTTTCTTTCCCGTAAAGTCGATCACAGCTTCGTCACCAGATTTAGCGGCACGCTTGACCTCTGATTTTTCAGAATAGTTTTTACGGATTCGCTCAATAACCTCGTCAACATCTTTATCCTCGACTTTGGCTACTTCTTTTTTCGCTGTCAATTTTTTGTAATCACCCAATTTTACCGGTGGAATGATCTCAACTTCAGCCGTAAATTCCAACTCAGAACCAGGAACAAACTTCTTAACTTCAACGCTAGGTCGATCCAAAGCTTGCAATTTTTCCTGCAAAAACGCCTCGGCTACTGCCTTCGACAAAGCATTCTCCAAAACCTGCTCCTGAAGCGCATTCGGATCAACGTGCTTAGCGGCTATGCTTGCGGGAACTTTTCCTTTGCGGAAACCTGGAACTTTGATGTCACGCGCCAACTTTGTCAAGGAAACCTGCTCTGCGTCAGCCAATTCGCTAGCACCCAAAGAAATCGTCAATTGAACTTTAGTATCTGATAGTTTTTTTACAGTAGTCTTCATAAAGACTAATTATAACAGATATCAGACTATATCTCAAACAGAGCGTCTTCATCGCCATCGTATCGACGATCTTTGACAATTGTCACGATTCGTTCAGCGCCAACCTTCTGTTCATCAGATTCCACCAAGTTTCGAACCGTGTATGTGCCGCTAGCAATTTCATCCTCGCCCACGAACACCGCAAACGGAATTTGCTTTTTTAGCGCCGCTTTTATCTGCTTGTCGATTTTTCGACCGGTGATATCCAACTCTGCCCGCACGCCTTCACTGCGCAATTTTCGCGCCAAATCGTCCGCGCCGGCCATAGATTCTTTTGACACCGGAATTATATATACATCTGTTTTAGACGCCAATTTAGGCAACAAATTGTGCACTTCCAAAAATTGTTCCATTGTCGTTGCGCCCATCCCAACGCCGACCGTAGCAATCGGTTCAACGCCAAATAGTCCGACCAATCCGTCATATCGTCCTCCACCAAACAACGCTCGGTTATTCTCTGGCGAATTGTCAAAAAGCTCAAAAACCATGCCCGTGTAATAGTCCAGTCCGCGCATCAAAGTAACATCAAACACCGCATTCGTAATGCCTTTTTGGCTAAGCAATTTCATCACTTCGCGAAGCTGCTTGACGCTTTCATCTTCCATCAATTCGCTCGGCAAATCATCAACAGACTTCATGCTGATCATTTTTGCTAGCTTCGGCAAACCCTCTGACGCTTGATTGCCAAAAATCTCAATCGCCTGACGCTTAAATTCTTCGGCAGGAATCTTATTTTTTCTATCAAGCAATTTCATCATCATCGTCGAACCAACAATATCAAGCTTCAAAAATTGGCTCATCAAACGATTTATCAATTGGCGATTATTAACCCTGACTGTAAACATTTCTTGCTTGGCACCAAAATTCATCACGCTAGCGTGGCTCAGCTCAATAATCTCCGCGTCCGCCGCCGCGCCGTCCACGCCGAACAGATCCGCATTCAATTGCCAAAACTCACGCTCACGCCCACGTTGCGGCCGTTCATAGCGCATAAAATTAGCAATGGAATACAGCCGCGCAGGCATAGCCAATTCCTGACGTTTAGCCGCCACCATTCGAGAAATCGACGGCGTCATCTCAGGACGAATCGCCACCATTCGACCGCCACGATCTTCAAATGCGTATGTTTGCTCGCCCGCCAATTCCTGACCTGATTTCGCCAGATAAATATCTAGCGGCTCCAATAGCGGCGCGCCATATTCTTCATAGCCAAAACTCTCAACCGTCTTGTGCCAAACGTTAAAAATATAATTCTGCAGACGCTTTTCCTCTGGAAAATAGTCTCGCGAACCTTTGTAACTTTGTGTAGATAAACTGCTCATGTTAGCTCCATTATGTCATTATTTCTTATTTATAGCAATCAAAAACGCCGAGGCAGAACTCGGCGCGTACAATCAAAAATCAGAGTCCTACCTCGGCAACACGTGTGAATGATGGAATTTAGGTAAAATCATACACCTATTGTAGCAAATTTCATGCTTTTTGTAAAGTAGGAACTGACGGAGTTATCGCGAGAAATAATGATGTATCATTAATTTATGGACAATATCACGCATCGCATCGCCGAATCTATTCGCGCTAACGATTTTTCCGCTTACCAACGCGAGCGCTATCCCGCCATTCAAGAAGGCGAACTTGTTCGCTTTACAGACGAGGATTTTTCTGGCGTTGATTTCGACCAGTTTGCCATGGGATTTTTCGAGTTTGAAAATTGTAGCCTGGACAATGCAAAGCACATTTACGGGCAACCAATTTATTTTACTAATTCGTCGGTTCGGAATGTGGATTTTCGTGGCGCAAAAGCTATTATTGAGGCGGAGGATTGCGACTTCCGTGGCATGAAATATGACGAGGAAACGCAATTTGTTTATGGCAGCGGGAGATTGGCAGCACGATCACGTTTCATAAATTGCAAATTAGATGATGAAACTCGTGATTTTTTGAACCAACAAGGCGTAGAAATCAATTAGCTATTTTCCGCCAGCACATTCTGCTGCAGCCAACAATACATCGCCACAGTCGCTGCCGCACCGACGTTGATGGAGCGAGTTGAGCCGAATTGCTCAATCGCCACAATCTGATCCGCAGCGCCAGCCAGCTCCGCAGAAATCCCCGGACCTTCTTGCCCAAACACCAAAACCGCATGATTCGGTAAACTCGTCTGCGACATATTAACACTTCCTGGGATATTATCAATAGCAATAATTTCCCTGCCTTCATTACGCATTTTTTCAACAAGCTCTTCCATTGTCGCCAAATATGTAATGTGAAGATATTTATCCGTCATCATCGCACCGCGCTTATTCCACTGCCTTCGCCCAATCACATAAATCTGCCGCACGCCAAACGCATTAGCGCTCCTGACAATTGTCCCCATATTAAAATCTCGCTCGGTATTTTCCAGCGCAATCACCA